>JAQVUB010000158.1 GCA_028699735.1 Lentisphaeria bacterium
GGCCAGATGTCGCTTCTTGAACCGCGTCCTCGATTGCTTTCTTTATTTCCGCCTCGTTCAAATCAACAGCCATTCTTAACCTCCCTCGTTGTGGGGCTTCACCCCGTTGCGGCTGGCTTTACCAGCCATTTGTCTTAAATTCTAGCGCCTGAAAAAATATTGTAAAGAACTTTTTTAATTATTTTCATCACCCCTTGACAATCTTCCATGCCAGCCTTAACCGTTCCCGCAGCGGCTGTGTCAAGAGTTCGCGGGCTATTTGGGTGATGAGTTGCGGTTTCTGCTTGCGGATCTCCTTGTTGACCTTCTTCATGATCGCGGTTTTCTGGCTCATATCGCCTCCCTCAGTTGTTTTAGCGAAAGTTCACGGCCTGAACCGGAAACTAAATCCTGGAGCGTGATTTTCCCCTCCCTCCATAGCTGCGCCTTCCCCTTGCCGAGCATCTTGTCTTGCCATTCCTTGTCGTGCATTTTTAGAAACTGATCCATTGTCGTCTTGCGGTCAATCGGCCCCAAGTCGGAGGCCCGTTCGCCCGTGTCCGGCAATTCAGGCAGCCCCTTGATTCCCAATTCCTTAAACGTCTTGGTGATTGATGTCAGGACGCTTCGGCAACCCCAGTGACGCGGCGGGCCGCCGTTGAACGGCAATGTCGTGCCGTTGATCGGGTTTCCGTCCAAATCCCATTCAGCGCCGGAATAAGCCACACACCTGGGTGTAGTATGTCCGTCCATCGTGGAGAGCTGCCTCACACCCTTGATGATGTCGCTGTTTGCCCTGTACGTCGCAAGGCGGGCATCGGCGGCAACCTGCATAACGGAGGTATGCACTAACGCGAACGCATTTTGACGCGCTCCCTCAAAAATGCCCGGTATGCCGAGCTTTTCCGACCCGGCAACCCGGCGGACAATGTCCATGAGGGTCTCACCCTGAGAAACGCCTTGCCGAACCTGGGCCGCAAACTTGAAGGCCAGGTCGTTGCTCTGTTTCGCCCACCAATCGGCGGACTTTGCACCCTCAATCAGCGAACCGTTGACGACGGCTTTCATCGTGGCGACGGTCGGTATGGACGCTTCGAGGCCAACAGCAGCAAGCGGCTTGATCGTGGCTTCAGCTTCCACCTTTGCCAATCCCTCAAAATCGAGCGTGGTTTGAATCTGTCCGTATCCGTGGTCAATCACCGCCTCGCATTGTTTCAGGAGCGTTTTGAGCCGCCCACGCGTGAAATCGGTTACATCCCCGGCCCGTAGCTTCGCCACCAGCTCCGCCCGCATATCCACAAGGACGGCCAGGACTTTCTTCTGTTCGCCCGCTGAAAAGCGCATCAAATAGAGTTGGCGCGTCAAGGCGCGGTCTGCGAGGTATGAGTCAAGGTTTTTCGGCATTAGAATTTAAACCCGCACTTTGGACATTCATTTTTAGTGTCCGCCATTGCATCTTCATCAATGGCCTTGTTTTCTTCTGGAATCGTTTTCAGCCAATCCTCCGGCAAATCCACACCCCAATCTACCAGAGGCAGGTCGCTCCACTCATTTGCCAGCGCCGACATATCAAACTCCCCGTTGCTGATATTGTCGCGGATGATGATTTCGCGTTCTTTGGCCTCGTCAAGCCCTTCTATCAGGAAGGTCGGCACCTCTTTCAGCTTCAGGGATTTAGCCGCCTCATAGCGCTGATTCCCGGCAATGATGACCATTTCCCCGGTGCGGTCGGACAGGATGATGGGCCGGGCCTCGAAATACTTCGGGTTGTCGCGTATCGAGTCGCAAAGGGTCTTGAACTGCTTATCCCGAATAATGCGGGGATTGTTCGGGAGCTTCTTCAATTCGTTCAGCTTGCGGTATTGCATCTATTTCCCCCGCTCTTCTTTGCGTAAGCATAACCCGTAGCTTCCCAAAGCCTCTTCTATGTTAATAACAGACTTATCCCCCATATTTCCCATTGCGAGGAGGTCTTTCCGTGAATATTTTAATAAGTCCGCCACGGTGAGTACGCCGTTTTTTTTGAGGATATGCAGCGACCGGAACGATAGCGAGTGGAGTTCCTCAATAGAAAAATCAAAAACACCTATTCGTTCACCTTTGGGCATCATCGCTTCAATCTTTTGCAAAGCCTTATTCACAATGAGCATTGAAATTTCATCGACAATTTTGCTTATATTAAGCTGTATTGTCACTATCCCTTTTCCGTGGTCAATGGTTTCCATTTTAGCCTCCTCCAAAAAGTTTAAACTGTTTTATTATTCCCCCATCTCAGGCATACTTTGAGTTAAGCCCTTCTTCGTCTTTTTCGCTGTCAAATATAACTCCCCATGCGGCGAAGGCATCTCTTTCCGATTCGCCCAGCGGTCCCTCATATCCGCAATTACCACAAGAAAGAAAAAAATTAGCATAGACGCTATTTATGAGAGGATCACACATAAAGATGTTTTCGGTTTTGCCACATTGCGGGCATGGGGAAAGGTCCGAATAAACCACCTTCGGGCACTCTGAGAAATCCTGATCATATTCATGCTCTGCACGCCATGCTCGGTATTCCGCTACTCGCTTTTTCATTTTCATTTTATACCTCCTCCACCCCCATGTCCGGCATACGCGGGCCCTCGCTTCCGATTTGCGCCTGCATTTCCTCAAGAGTCAAATCGCTGGCAATTACCTCTTTTTTCTGTAGCTGATCAAAAAGCACCTGCATTGATATTGCCCCAGTTTGCCAAGCAGATACAAGCGCCGACAACTCCTGCGGGGTCATTTCCGGCGGCATAAACTCATTGTTCAACACAACAGACCATTTACCGGGTGAGCCTGCCCACTCGCTGAACAGCGTCAAGGCCTGTGTCAGCGCCCGGCTAATCGTGGACGCAATCGAGGACAGCACGGAGCTTTCCCCGGCCCTGTGGATTTGCGCCGTCTGTGAAGTTTCTGTGGCCTTCTTTTCGGCGGTTAGAAGCCGCGCACCCAGAATGGCCATTTGCGCCTCTGTCCGTTCCAACTCTTCGACAATAGCCGACAGCCCCTGTCCGGTGTATTCGAGGAATGACGCCTTTGCCTGCGGATCGGGCAGCACAAGGAAATGAGCCGCGCCGACGTATAGCTTGTCGTTCTCGTTTTCGGGTCGGTAGCCGGTAATAACGCCCGTGGGCAGGCCGGTGAAGTGGAGGCCGTGCTTATGATCCGCGCTCATGCGGTAGTGGTCTAAATTCAGATCAACCAAATCCAAGAGAGGCGGGAGGTCAAGCTGCGGCGTCGTGTCATCAACGCCCAGGAAGAAGAACGGGATGAAGTCAAGCGGCTTGCCGGACATAACAGGGAATATATCGCCGCCTATCTGCTCGTCTTCGCCCTTGTCGTCAATGCGGAATACCCGGACGCGGTAAACCCTGATCCAATTAAAACCATCTTTTGCTCTATAGTTGATGCGTTTGGAATTAACTAAGTCCAAAACCCTGTAACGCGTTTCAGTCTTATGCTCGAACTGGCTACCTTCCAGCGCGGCTTCCTCGGTCAGCACAACCAGCGTCAAGACGGTTTTATTTCCGATCCATGCGGTCTTCCAGTTGATGATATTCTCCGCTTCATACCGTTGCATGACGGGGCGCAGGTTCAGCTTTGCGGCTTCGGCTGCCGTCATCCCCTCGGTGGATTGCGACGGGTAGTCAACGAGAATACCCACGCGGCCCACGGTCAATGTTTCCATCGCAATCTGCTGGGCGAATGTCAGAAACGACACGCCGGACATGGTTACGTCTTCCAGAAGGGCATTGACGCTCTCGGATGTTTCAACCACCGGCGGACGGCGAAAGAGCATCCCGGTGAGCGCCTGAATCGTGCGCCACGTTGCCCCAAACCATTTTGCGCGTGTCTTATAGGCCTCATAGTCATCCGTCGTTTGATCCTTCAGTGACGGCAAATATCGCGTTCCGGCGGCCTTTACCGCGTCACCGCCGCTCACACAATCACGGCAACGCTGCCACTTATCGCTCATCCGGTCATATTCGGGGTGCGTCTTACTGACTTGGCTTTTCGTTTCCATGTTTTCTCCTTATATTCCGACGATTTTCAATCTGCTCATTGGCCGGGGATTGCCTTCCAGTTTTTTCAGGTCATTCAGTTTGCGGTATTGCATCGCGCTCCTTTTGCCATGTTGTCTTTTGCCCAAAGAGGCTGAAGATTATCAAGGGCGTTGATTATGGCCGGGTCGGTAATTCCGTTTTTTATGAAATGGGCAAGTGGAGTCTTGTGATCAATGTGCCAATCTCCGTAATTTTCCCACGCCATCCCCTCTTGAAATTGGCTTTCAATTCTATCTACAAGCTGAGCATACGAGTAGGGAAGGTAGTCTTGAGTTCGTTTATATTTCACCTGTCCCGCAACCCCAAGAGCGCGGTGGAGCATCCGCCGGCAGATCAGAGACATTCTAAAAACAGGGTCAACCTGTGCCCGTTTCTTTCTCCATTCCCTCTTGTAACTTGTCCGCTCTGTTGCGTGTTCTGCCTGATATGCAAGCGCCTGCTTCTTAATACGTTCCTTGTTTTTTTGGTAATATATCGGGTTTCTCTCCCGCATCTTTTCAAGGCAGGATTCGCGGTTTTCTTTATGGTAACGCGCCGCGTTTATTCGTGCCTTCTCCTTCGCCGGTTCGGTTCTGTGATATATCGCCTTTTTTCTTTTGCTTTCCGGTCGCCGTGAAAATTCAGTAACGCAATCGACGCACCCGCCCCCCGTGACGTGTCTCTTTGAGATATGCCCGCGCTTGCAGGGAATACCCGTGAAGTAATACGATTCACCGGCTTTTATGGCGTCTTGTCTTGATATTTTTTCCATGTCCTCTTTATACCGTAAATCGTCTATTTAGTCAACTATATTATATAATTAAATGCCGACAATCTTCATGCGCGACATAGGTTTTATAATGGGAAACTCATACGCGAGTATGTATGTCGCTGCATCACACATATGGTCAAAGTCGGACTTTTTGTCAGGCTCACCATTATCGTCGTAGGCCAATTGTTCCAGGCACCGCGCCGCGGTCGGGCAGTTCTTGGCGTTGACTTTTGCCTTGCCGGATTCAAACGCCTTATTGGAGGCAAGCACCCTGTCTTTAACAGCCGGGTTTGAAGCGTGTGCTCTAATGGCATAACCAGCCTGCTGCAAAAGGGCTATATCTGACTTGGATGCGTCCACGCTTTTTCTGCTTCCCCCGCTCGCGTCTGGATAAAATATGATCCTGTGGCCCTTGTCGCGCCACCTCTCGTTAATAACCTTCACGACGTCCGGGGTATCGAATAGGTCTTTCAGCTCTGCGGTCATATGGTATCCGTCCGGGCGTTGCACATAAATTGCGGCGCACATTTTTTGAACATTAAAGTCACCTGAAATAAAAAGCGGCTCGCCTTCCCGGATCTCTTCGTTTGAATTGCAGCGCACACGGTCATAGTTCTTAAACACCGTTCCACTTGTCAGGTTCACGAATTGGCCGTTGATATAGGCCTCAATCAATTCATCGGGGTAAATTTCCTTGAGCGATGGAATGTAGTCCGGCGGAAGGTTTGCGCTGTTGGCGTATGTTGAGGCCTGAATCATGCCGTAGTTTTGGGCAAGTTCCGGGTTTTCCTGAACCAGTTGCACGAATAGTTTGTGACAAAAGCGAAAGCCCTCTGGGGTTGTCGTTACATCAATGCCGTTTTTCATATCCGGCACGTTATAGCGTAACCGAGCAATGATCTTGCGCCATGCCGTTTGAGCCTTGTCTATCGGCAGCACGTCAAGCTCATCAACGAGAGCATGACCGATCTTAAAACCGATGATCGTTCCGGGGCTGTCCATCGAGCGGCAAATGGTAGTGCCTCTATACTGCCGCCCGGAATACACATGCACTTCATGGTTGCCCTGTTTTATGTCGACGTTTAATCCCATAGAGAAAGCCACTTCCTCAACGGTCGGATAGTAAATGTCCCGGATGACAGAATACGTTGGCCCGAAATAACCCTGATTGACTTTCGGCCATTGCCAGTAATGTTCGCCCTGCGCTTGACAGCCTACCCATGTTTTCCCGCTCCCGTATCCACCGACAAAACCTCGGTACTTGGTGGACAGATTGAGAAATTTATCCTGTGGGATTGTTGATTGATACCTTTGATCCATCAACAACCTCCCTTATAACCCGCACCGGTACGACATAATCTTCCAGGTCAAGGGCCGTGCTGAAGCCGTGCATGTTGTTTAGCTCCTTAACCGCTGCGATCCGGTCGCCGTCTTTTGCGCCTCTGTTGGTTGCAATGCTGCCCAAAATATTAACAGACAGCTCACGCGTCCATAGTTGTTTCTTTGCAATCTGGGCTTTAAGCTCGGAAATCCTCAGGGATACCTTAGGGTTATCTGCTATGCGTCC
>JAQVUB010000159.1 GCA_028699735.1 Lentisphaeria bacterium
ATCCTCACAAAAAGTTCACGGATTTTTCGGAAATTTTTCATTCTACCCTGCTCATCCTATAGAACTTTCCTTCTATAAGAACGCCAAAAATTGGATCTGAAATTTTTGCACGAAGAGACGTTTTAATCGGCCAGACGCGACCTACGCGCGGCCCATCTTTTTTTTACCATCGACAGCCCCATCGCGAATTTTCCGCAAGCGATCTTATCCGTCAAAGCAACGGGTGCAGTTCCCAAAAGTAGGTAGAGGCTATCCAGAAAGGGTTCAGGGGTCAAGCTTATAAGGTGGCGTAACCGGCCCGGTTGCGATTTCTGTTAGTACTCCCACGCCCGAACGGTCTCAGGTGCCCGGGGCAGCGACTACCTATCTTTTGGGAACTGCACCCAAAGCAACAACCTTTAAAAATTTCTGTGTATTCCGTGTGTTCAGTGGTTATAAAATTGGGTTGTGGGCGCCAGCCCACGCCGTGAAAAATGTGCTTTTTGTAAGAGGCACTTGACATTGATTATCCTTTTACTATATTTTACGCGATGGACACTCAAATGTACGAAAGTTTATTCCGGCGTCCTTGCTCTGCCCCAGAGCAATGAACTAAATTCTCTTGCACAATAAAATCCCAATGTCATTTTTTGATTTGTCTGGCTATGATTACCCGATACAACCAGTTTAATCCAAAACGAAGATTTCTGGTGATTGGACAATCCGGATACCTTAAAACGTCTAGAGACCTTGTCAGAAGAGGTTCATTATGGAGGCAATCCGGAACACAAGAAAAATCCAGGGGACTTTGGTTTGATACCACCAGCAACTCCGCGGATGGGAAAATCACTATGTGATATTGCGATGATTTTTCGCAAAAAAGAGGCATTGGGTCTGCTTCGGGAGGGAATGCGAAGAGGATTGGTCAGTGACAGGAACGTTGAGGGTTGGCCCAGAAACGTGTGGGCAGTGATTAAACGCGATCGTCTAATTCCGCTGGAAGCACAACTGGAGAACTACGGTAGGGGTTGTTATCATGGCTATCCGATGCCGGAAAGCGATCCCTTTGCAATAGAAGTTATCGAACGTTGGGAGGCTCATGTCTGAATTGAGTTTTTCCATTGACTGGGTGGCATCAGGAAGTCCCGATCCTGTTTCCCGTGATACCTCTGCGCAATTGGCGATTCACCTGTCGGATATATGCCTTACCCGCAATGAGGATGTCTGGTCGAAAACGATGCGGGATTCGATCTATGTTTCAGTTTATCCTTTGGTATTATGGCTGGCTGGTTCCTGGTGGCGTCTGAATCATGAACCCTTGCCTGCCACCGGCATTCGCCCTGCTCTCAGTTGGCGTATGGCTCATGAGCTTGGTGCAGCCAATCATGGTTATGTATGGCCAAGAATTTTGTTTGTTCCCGACGGCGAATCCATGAATTTATGGTATGAACCCATTTCGACGCCCGGGCAATCGGTTAACTATACAAGTGTTCCTGATGTGCCCAGATCAATCTCTCTGGCGGAATTTCAGCATAAAACCGATGCTTTCATCGACGAGGTTATCAGTCGTTTGCATGCGACAGGACAAAGCCAAACAGAACTGGACTCACTTTGGACGCTCATCAAGGAAGACCGTAACAACCCCGAATGCACGGGTATCCGGAAGCTGGAAGCTCAGATGGGTTTTGATCCTGAAGAGTGCCCTCAGTCAATTATTGAGGAGGCTTTGCGTTTACAAAAGTCAACGGGGCAAGCAGCCATGTCTGAACTGGCTCCTGTTTTTGGTGAAAACGTGCGTAAAATCAGCAGTCTTGGTGAAGCGTCTGGATTACAGGGACATCCTCAAGAGTACTTTTGCGATAGGGCTTCGTTTCGTTTGGGTCAGCCTTGGGAACAGGGTATGGCCGCAGCAAAGTTGCTTCGTAAAAAAATGGGTCTTGGTCATGAGCGCGTCCAGGATAAGATTCTGTTGGAACTACTTGGAGTAACGGAGAGTCAATTGTCGCGTTGGTCTCCTTCTGAGAACATTTCTGTGGCTGTTGCCAAACCCGGTCCATCGGGGAGCTGGGATATGATTTTCAGAAAGCGTCATCCTCTTTCGCAACGCTTTGAGTGGGCACGTTTTCTTGGTGATATTCTTTCTCGACCGATTCCAGAAGAGGGCTGGCTGGTATCATCAGACCTTACCACGGCCCGGCAAAAACGCCAACGTTCATTTGCGGCAGAATTTCTTTGTCCCATTGACGCACTTGTTGCTTTTCTTGATGAGGACTATTCTGAATCTGCACAGGAATCTGCAGCGGAGAATTTTCAAGTCAGCGAAAAAACCGTCGAGACATTGCTGACGAATCATGGTTATATTGATCGTGTTGAGACACCGCTTCCTTATCGGTTGGTTGCAAAGGGAAAAAATACATAATATAATCATTCGGGTGCAGTTCCCAATAGAAAACGATATCTGAAAAATTCTTTTTGAACAACGAAAAGCACAGGGTGCAGTTCCCAAAAGGTAGCCCCTGCCCAGGGCACCCGAGACCGTTCGGGCGTGGGAGTGCTAACAGAAATCGCAACCGGGCCGGTTACGCCACATTTTAAACCTGAACCCTGAAACCTTTCTGGACAGCCTCTACCTACTTTTGGGAACTGCACCCAAAGCACAAAAAGACCCGAAAAAATTTCATGGAAGCGGCTTTGACTGCGAGAATGCGTCGTACTTCCCATGAATTTTATTCGAGTTCTTTTGTGTCTTTTGTTGTAAAAAATATCCCTGTCACCTGGCTTTACAGACGTATTCCCGTTGGAACTACACAAGACTGAACCATTACCTAAATTTGTTGATGCGCCAAAACTTTTTGTTGATTGGCTTGAAATTTTCCGGCAAGGTATTACTTTAATAGGCGTTTCAGGAGTTGCGGGCGTAGCTCAGTTGGTAGAGCGCCACCTTGCCAAGGTGGCTGTCGACGGTTCGAGTCCGTTCGCCCGCTCCATTTTGTTTTGTCTGCGGGCGTAGCTCAGTTGGTAGAGCGCCACCTTGCCAAGGTGGCTGTCGACGGTTCGAGTCCGTTCGCCCGCTCCAATATTTCTGACCGCGGAGAATTTTCTCCGCGGTTTTTTTTATGGCTGCACAGGTAATACGTCAGTGAAACTGGGTAATGCGTCAGTAAAGCTGGTAACGGAGGGATTCTTTTTGAACAACGAAAAGCACGAAACGACCCGAAAAAATTTCATGGAAGCAGCGTTGACTGCTAGCATGCGTCGTACTCTCCATGAAATTTTTTCGGGTCATTTTGTGTCTTTTGTTGTAAAAAAAAACCACTGTCACCCGGTTACTGACGCATTACCTGCGCAGGAGCTTCCTGCCAGCGCCAGGGGCCTGTTGGCTGGCCGGACAGATCGGTAAGGCGGGCATAAAAACCGAAACTGAGCGAGTCGTCCTTGACATAAAACTTGAGAATATTTTCCCCAGGTTGGAGGGTCAGCGGGACGGTGTGTCGATCCCGCCTTGCGATGCGTTGCTTTTCCGGGCCGAAGACTGGTTTTCCATTGAGTTCGACGCGCAGTTCGCGGTCAAAGCCCAGACGCAGCAGCACCCGGGTTTCGGCAGGCGCGGAAAGGCTGCATTCCGCTTCAATTTCGCAATGATCGATGCCGCCAAAGAAGGCGTCCAGATCGATGTAGCCATCGCTGGCTTTGTCGAACAGGCGGATTTCCTTCTGTTGCGCAGTGGCTCCCGCATCAATGCGGCGCACGTTCCAGGAATTCAGCTGCGACAAACGCAGTTCGACTTCGAGAAGTGATCGTTGCACATACCCCAGAATCCGCTTCTTGTCTGCTTCTTCCGAAACCGCCTTCTGCAGTTCGAGCAAGTCCTGGCGCAGAGCGATATCGCTGCCGAATTCCCCATGATATTTCTCAAGAAGCGCCAGATTTCCCCAGCCGTACTGATCCTGCAGCGGATACAGCTTGAAAGCGCGCTGTTTGAATTCCAGCGCCAGTTCCCGGGTCAGGAGTCGCGGCCGCTTCCGGCGCTCCTGCTCGTAACGTTCATTCAGCAGTATCACGGCCTGATCCGCTGCGTATGCGGAAAGCTTTGCCGCCTGCGGAAAATCCCCCCATTGATGAATAGCGTAGCAGGGCAGTTCCCCGTTGATTGGCAGCGGCATGAGTTCCTCCCCGACCGGCCGCAACAAGGCCGCCTTTTCATATAAATCCGTTTTTATATCCATATTTTCGGGTGGATCTGCGTCGATGGGATAAGCTTTATACAAATAAAACAGGGGATGTTCCGGAAAACGCTCGAGCATGTGTTCGAGCAGCTCATGCCGCGGAAGCACTCCCCCAGCGACCGGTTTGGAGCGGGAATAGATTTTGTCGACGATGCGGAAATAATCGACGGCGGCGGCAAAGGACGGAAACTGTTCATCGCGCTGCTTCAGGTTCTGCAGAGCTTCTGCATCTTCACCCAGCTGAATGGAGCAGAGAGCCATCCGGCGCAGCAGATCGGAGGAAGCGCCGCGCAGCTGCAGAGCGCTCTGGTAGAATTCGAGCGCCTGGTGCAGCAGTTCCTGTTTGGCGCGTCCGCGGCGGTATTTTTCGCCTTTGCTGGCCAGCCTGGCCTGGGAGGATGGGAGGTCTTTGCGGAAGTATTCCGCGAAGCGCTCCGCATCCGCTTTTGCATAGGCATTTCCTGCGGAGAGCAGCAGATCGTAATCCGTCTCGAAAGCCCCTTCTGCCAGCAGGAATTCCATGGCGGCGCGATCGAAACGCCCTGCTTCCGCATATTTCAGGGCATATTCTAGGTGTTTCGGGGCTCTCTGCAGACGCTCCGCTTCGAGCTGTTCGGCGGGCAGCGGGCTTTCCTGATCCCGGAATGGGATGTACAAGAACTTCACCCAGCTGGTATTGCCGCTTTTGCCGGCGCCGAACAGACCGCCGAGCACCGACCAGTGCCAGTCGGAATTCGCATAGTCAGCCGATGCGTAAAAAGGCATGATTTCCCGTTCCTTGAACCAGCTGCGCTCCCGGAAGCGGTACAGGCGGTACATGACGCTTCGTTCAACGAAGCCATTGCTGTCGAGTTCGTAGTAGTTGCTCAACCCGCCGCCCATGCCCCAGGCCTTCTTTTCCTCCCGGAACTGCTCGCGGTGATAGAGAAACCAGAACACCGACAGGCGTTTCGTTTCCGTCTTTTCATTGTCCTCAAAGACATAAAAGGGAAACAGCCAGTTTTTGCGGATGGACTTACCCTTGATGGGCGTTTCCTGCCAGATTTCCGACCGGTACAGCGGCAGCCAGTGCCAGGGTAGCGACAGAGAACGGCTGTTTGCGGCAAAAATCGAACCGCTGCGCCGGTATGAAAAAGGCGGCAGCGTGCTCCAGCAGCGGAAATCCCCGCTTGAACTGTTCGAATAGCCAAACAGAGGACAAACCCTCAATGAGGAAGCATGTTGCGCTTGCTGCTTCTCATTCATCCAAGTGCTGTTGCTACGCTGATACAGCGACAACGCATAGGATTGAGTCTTACCCTGATAACCATCGGCGCGTTTCACTGTGCTGGTCCGGCCAAGAAGCCAGGGCAGATGCAAGGTCTCCTGACAATCATAATTTCGGTTGCAGCCCTCGGAAAAACGGTACAGAGGGAAGATTGCATGGGATGCGTTTTTGTCATCAAAGGAGCGGAACCAGAACGGCAGAAGATTCTGCCAGAAGCAGTCTTCCCGAGACCATTTTACCCGCCAGTCTCCAGGCAATTTGCCAAGTCGCTCCGCTTCATGACGCTGTTTGCGGCGCAGCGAGGCCTGTTTTTCTCTGCGGTTATAGAGTCCCGCCACCGACAGGAACTCGTTGCGATGTCGTTGCCGATCTGAGAAATAGAATGGGGGCAGGAAATCCTGTTCCCTGTCCTGTCCGCGGCTGCTCCAGTATGGGAATGCCCACAGCTTGTCTTCTTTGCGCAACGTGCTTATGCCTTCGTTCTGCCGCAGCCAGGACTGGAAATAGAGCGGCATGACATAGCGGAAGCCCTGTTCTGCCTGGCTCTGCTCAGTCTTCTGAGTGCTTTCGCCGGCGCCACCAAGCAGCAGAAACCAGCTGCCGCCGCGGGCATGCGGGCCATCAAAGGAACTGCTGTACCAGGGAAAAAGCCACAGGGAATGGCTGTCCAGGCGTTTTTCACCGGCTGCCGTACGCTCACTCTCGCGCCTGGAACGATATAAGGGCCAAAAGGCGCGCCAGGTTTTCTCCTGCATCAAACCCCGCTTGTCCTTTTCCGTACTCTCGCCCCACTGCGCCGGAAATACCCAGCTGGAACGCAACTCCCCTGCGGAATCCCTGCGGTAATTCATCCACCACGGAAAAAGCCAGAATTGCTCACTCTCCCCAATAGATTCCCGGTTGTTCG
>JAQVUB010000160.1 GCA_028699735.1 Lentisphaeria bacterium
GCCTGGCGGCACGCTCACTCGAGGCGGCACGCAAGGCACAGGTTGACGCCGTCCTGATCCGGGATGCCGCCCTGCTCGAACTGATCCCCTTTTTCCCGGAACTGGATTTTCACTTCAGCACGCAGGCGGCGATCAGCAGCTCTGCGGGAGTACTGGCAGCAAAAGCGCTGGGAATGAAACGCGTTGTTCTCGCCCGCGAATTATCCGCCGAGGAAATTCAGGATGCTGCAAAAGTCTCCGATGTCGAGATCGAGGTTTTTGTGCAGGGTGCCCTTTGCTTCAGTTGTTCCGGACGTTGCCTGCTGTCCAGCTGGGGTGGCGGACGCAGCGGTAACCGCGGCTCCTGCACGAGTCCCTGCCGTGTCCCATGGAAATTACCGGAAGGCGATCCCGAACGCCCCCTATCCATGTATGATCTCTGCCTTGCCGAACACCTCACGGAATTGGCTGCCAGCGGTGTGCGCTCACTCAAAATCGAGGGGCGCCTGAAATCCCCAGCCTGGGTCAGACAGGCCGTCACATTATATCGCCAGGCACGGAAAGGAACACTGGACAAGGATACCCTTGAAAAGCAGGCTGCAGAACTGGGTGCCTACAGCGGACGCCAGCTGAGCAGCGCTTTCTTCTCCAAAACCCGCAAAGGGATCACCGGCGAATCAGGACGCCCTGCAAGCACAGCAGTCATCCCTGCCGATCCGCCTCCAGTTAAACGCAACCGTCATCTGCAACTTACTCTACAGACCGATGAACGCCAGTCGGTCTTCTGGAATTTCAGCTGGAATGAACAGGAAGAAACCCTGCGCATACCGCCGCAACGCATTGCCTCTGAGAAACGTGCTCTGCCCATACAGGCCATACTGGACACCCTTTCCAACCAGGCCGGCATTCCAGCAATGGAAATCGCCTGTCCGGATGATCTCCGGGAAAAACTGTTGCCGCGGCGTTGTCAAAAGACGGTACAAGATGCCCTTAATGACTTTTTGCGAAGGGCCGGTAAAGAAGCAGAGGAAACCGTGCGCATTAATCTGCCAGGGGAACTCAATGTCTTTCTGGAACAAAACACAGCTCGCTGCCGGGATAACTGTCATACCCTTGGCGACACCCCGGATCGACTGCGCATCGGCTTCAGCGAGCTGGACTGGTTCCGGAGTTATGCTCAAAGTCACCCCGAATCCAGAGTAATCTTCTCTTGTATCCCAACCGCAAATGCAGACGATTATACGCGGATACTGGAGGAAATAGCTTCCCAACTGGCCGCAATTGCGTTACCGCACGTTCTTTATGAAGATCAACTTCCGGCCTGCCGCAGACTGCTGGAGTTTGCCCGCAAAGCCGGCCTGACCGTCGAGGTCAATTCCTGGGATACCTGGTTTCTGGCTCGGGAAGCCGGGGTTTCCATGGAAGCCGGCCCGGGTCTCGCGGTTCTCAATGCCAATGCCGCACGCTTCCTCGAAAAGCAGGGATGCCGCAGCGCGACGATTTCCTGTGAAATTGATTCCGGACAGCTTGAAGACCTCTGCCAGAAGGCTGTCAGCCCCCTGTCGCTGTGCGTTTTTGCAAGACCGCCCCTGATGCAAACCCGGGTCGAGCTGCCGGCAAATTTCGCGCCTGAACACGCAAACGCCTTCACCGATGCACGCAACATCACGCTCAGCCCGCGCAGAGAAGGCGCCCTGACTGTCCTGCGTCCCAAACAGCCCTTTGACTGGCGAAAGCTGAAAAATCCACGGGTGCGTGCAGCGCATCTGATCATCGACCTGGAAGCTTCCCCAAATCCCGACCGGGAATTAAATTCCCTCGATAAAACTCCATTTTTATTCAATTATGACCGCAAATTGCGTTGAAGTTCTGGAACCACCGCGTACTTTGCCAGTCTAAGTTTCATTATTGAGCATGAAAATTGAATCCAGAGAAAGGTAATGCGACAGTGAAACTGGGTAACAGAGGAATTCTTTTTGAACAACGAAAAGCACGAAACGACCCGGAAAAATTTCATGGGAAGCTGCTTTGACTGCGAGAATGCGTTGTTCATCCCATGAAATTTTTTCGGGTCGTTTCGTGCTTTTCGTTGTAAAAAAAAATACCACTGTCACCCTGCTTTACTGACGTAATACCAGGGCAAGCATTTCAAGGAGAAATCAATGGCCGTTGATGTCAAACAGATCGGCGAACGTGTCGCTAAAGAAGCCGTCCTTCTGGAAAAAATCCGCGCAGAAATCGGGCGGGTAATTGTCGGGCAGGAAAAACTGATCGACCGACTTTTACTGGCCCTGCTTTGCAATAACCATGTGCTGATTGAAGGGGTTCCCGGCCTCGCCAAAACCCTGACCGTCACCACGCTGGCAAAATGTATCCAGGCGACTTTTCACCGCATCCAGTTCACCCCGGATCTACTGCCCGCTGACGTCGTCGGCACCCTCATATATAACCCCAAAACCGGCGATTTCAGTATTAAAAAAGGGCCGGTTTTCGCCAATCTGATTCTGGCCGATGAAATCAACCGGGCTCCCGCCAAAGTGCAAAGCGCCCTGCTCGAAGCCATGCAGGAACGACAAATCACCATCGGTGACGAAACCTTCAAGTTACAGGATCCCTTCCTCGTGCTGGCGACGCAGAACCCTGTCGAGCAGGAAGGCACTTATCCGCTGCCGGAAGCTCAGGTGGACCGCTTCATGTTCAAACTGAAGGTCGATTATCCCGGCAAAGAGGATGAGCTTAAAATTCTCCGCCGCATGGCCTCTTCCAAACCCGATATCGAAGTGCAGCCTATACTCTGTCCGGCGGAAGTCACCCGCCTGCGTGAACTGGCTGACGATATCTTCATGGATCACAAAATTGAAGAATACATTGTCAGCCTGGTGGATGCCACACGACATCCGGCCGACTATGGCCTGGAAGCAATCCGGGATCTGATTCATTACGGCGCCTCACCACGCGCAACCATTTATTTAAGCATGGCTGCAAAAGGTCAGGCTCTGCTGGAAGGCAGGGGATATGTCACTCCGCAGGATGTTAAATCCGTGGCATTGGATGTACTGCGACACCGGGTAATTCTCAGTTATGAAGCTGAAGCTGAAGAAAAAACCCCGGAAGACCTCATTCAGCAAATCCTCAATTCCGTTAAAGTACCATGATTTTTTTTAACAACGAAAGACACAAAAATGCACGAAAATTTTCGTGCTTTTCGTGGTTAATAATTCCCATATGATTCCAAAAGAACTGGCCAAAAAAATCCGCTATATCCAGATACGCACGAGCAAGACGGTCAATGATGTGATGGCCGGCGAATACAAAAGTGCGTTTCGCGGTGCCGGCATGGAATTTGATGAGGTGCGCGAATACCAGCCCGGCGACGAAGTGCGCTCGATTGACTGGAATGTCACCGCCCGCCAGGGAAGACCCTTTGTCAAACGCTTTCATGAAGAGCGGGAACTCACCGTACTGTTTGTGGTTGATCTTTCCGCATCCGGCCTGTTCGGATCATCATTGCGCTCAAAAAATGATCTGGCCGCCGAACTTTGCGCCCTGCTCTCGTTTTCTGCAGTCAAAAGCAATGACAAAGTCGGCCTGATTCTGTTCACCGACCGCATTGAACGCTTCATTCCTCCAGCCAAAGGAATCACCCATGCCATGCGCATCATCCGGGAAGTGCTCGGATTCGTACCCAATGGCAAGGAAACCAATATCCCGGATGCCCTCGATTTCCTCGGCAAAGTCATCCGCAAACGAGCAGTCGTCTTCCTGATCTCGGATTTCCTCAGCGAGAATTTTGAGAAGCCCTTGCGGATGTTGAGCCGTCGCCATGATCTTATTGCGGTATCAATCAGTGATGCCCGGGAACAGAGCCTGCCTGATGTCGGCCTGCTGGAACTCGAAGATGCTGAAACCGGTGAGTGCCTGCTGATTGATACTGGCAGTACGCAAGTTCGCAAAGATTATGCGAAACTTGCTGAACAGCAGCAGAATGGCCTGCGCTCCGCATTCCGCTCGATGGGAATTGATCAACTCGATCTGCGTACCGATCAGGATTACCAAAATGCTCTCGCCACATTCTTCCGGCGACGAGAACGCTTGCGTAAATAAACTGGACACGGAACACGGACGGAACACGGACGGAACACGGACGGGACACGGACGGGTCTGTGAAAGGATGGATTTGGCTGTTGTTTCCATGAACTTTTGTCGATGTCCCCGTCCCCGTATGCGTCCGTGTCCCGTCCGTGTCCCGTCCGTGTCAAGTCCTTGTCCGTGTCCGTGTCCACTCAGGAGTCAATCATGTCTGATGAATATCATTTTGATCTCAGTGATGTACAGCCGAAAACCGCTCAAGCAGGCGGCAAAAAAAAGGCTGCCTCCTGGATTATGCCGGTGCTGATCCTGATTCTACTGCTGGCAATCCTCTGGCAGCTGCGACAAGCGGAAAAACCGGTTTCCGGGCAGCAGCTGTCTGAAGAGCAGGTTCTGGAATTGGCTCAGAAGCTTGAAAATCTGGAACTGGCCGGGGCGGCTGCAGCGACTTGGCAACAATATCTCGAAATGAGCAATCCGGATGCTGAAAAAGCAGCCAAACTCTGGTATCGCATCGGTACCATCCAGCAGCAGGGTCGGCTCTATGCAGAGGCTGTGGCCAGCTTCGCCCGCTCCCAGGCACTCTGCAAAGTCGACCTCCTCGAAAATGAAATTGCCCGGCGCACGCAGGAATGCCTGGAGAACTTAGGCTTGTTCATGGCTGCCCGCCGCGATCTCCAGCAACGCACCGATCTTGCCCCGGATGGCACTGCCAAAAAAACTGACAGCGAAATCCTCGCGGAAATCGGAGCCTGGAAAATCACCCGGTCGGACTGGGAACGCGCCCTGCAGGAACAGGTCGAGGCCTCACTCGGCATGCTGGGCGGCAACTTGGAACCCGGTGAGCTGCAAAAACGCAAAAAGGCGATGTTGGAAAGGCTTCATGATCCGGCCACCTTTGCTGAACAGTTCCAGCAGTTTGTACTGCGTGAACTGCTCTATCGCGAAGCACGAGAGCAAAAACTAGCCGAAAAACCGGAATTCATCGCCTTTATGCGAATCTCTGAACGTCAGTTTCTCGAACAGAATCTGTTGAGCGCACTGCCAGTTGCGGAAGTCACTCAGGCGGAATTGCAGTCCTACTACGACAGTCATGCGGATGAATTCAAAAAAGAGGACAAAGTTCAGCCTTTCAGTGAAGTTGAAGCGCAAATTCGTGCCCAATTGCAGTCACAAAAACGGCAGCAGGCACAGGAAAAATTCTTTACTGGCCTGATCGATAAATACGACGTCGTTTTCCATACCTCCAAACTGCCAGAAGCTCCTGCTCCGCAGCAGAAACCGGAAACACCCTGAAAACGCTCATGAGCGCAAATCTTTGTAAAATCCCACTGATCCTGATGCTCTGCCTGATCGCCGCTTCCTGCCGGAAAAACCCGGCGGAGGAGGCCGGGCAATCCGTTTCGGAGCCTCTGCTGAAGGCCGAGGTTGTTCGCGGCCCGTTAAGCTTCCGGATCAGCACCGATCGTGACACGCTGACCATCAGCGATAACCTGATCCTTACCTTATCCGCTGAAGCACCCGAAGACTACAGCTTCGAATTTCCAAAATTCGGAGAAGGACTCGAACCCTTTGGCATTGTCGACTACAAAACGGAGCCAGCACGCATCACGGACCGGAAAAGCATACTCTATTCGCGATCCTATGTCCTCGAACCGCTCTTTGCGGAAACCTACGAAATCCCGGCGGTCAAGGGAATCTTCCGCGAAAATGGCGATCATGGCAAAATTCATGAACTGGAAACGGAGCCATTCGCCATCACCGTTCAATTGCCACCCCCGGAATTCTGGGAGCAACTTGATATCGATACGGAAACCGGGCTCGAACCCGCCCAATCTCTGATCTCAAAACGCAAGCGAAATCACATCTATTACGCCACCGGGACAATCGCAGGACTGCTGCTGGCCACAGCTCTGATCCTCTATTTCCGCAAGCGCAGAAAGCAGATTGAGGCGCCTCCCCCGATTCCTCCGCATATAAAAGCATTTGCGGCTCTGCAAAAGCTGATTGAAGAAGATTTTGTCGGTAAAAATGAATTTAAGCTTTTTTATCTGCACATCTCAGCTATCCTCCGTATCTACATCGAAGAGCGATTCCATATCCAGGCGCCGGAACTCACCACACAGGAATTCCTTGAAATCCTTACCAAAGACCAGTCTCTGCTGAAAAATCACCAGAAGCTGCTGCAAAACTTTCTAACCCATTGCGATATGGTCAAATTCGCTGAACATCAACCCGATAAAAACGAAATCCAAAATACCTTCGATGCCTGCAAAGCTTTCATCA
>JAQVUB010000161.1 GCA_028699735.1 Lentisphaeria bacterium
CTACGTCTGGTAGTCGGAGACAGAAAGAAGGAACAGCAGACATGTCACGGATGGGAAATAAACAAATCACCCTGACCAGCAAGGTAAAACTTGAAGTCAGCGGACAGGATGTCAAGGTCAGCGGGCCAAAAGGCACCTTGAGCTATACCCTGCCGGAAGGCATCAGCCTTGAGCAGGAAGGAAATGTTCTCAGCGTCAAACGGGCCAGTGATGAGCGCCAGCTGAAAATGAAGCACGGTCTGGTTCGCAGCCTGCTCAATGGCA
This sequence comes from Lentisphaeria bacterium, assembly GCA_028699735.1. Taxonomy (GTDB): domain Bacteria; phylum Verrucomicrobiota; class Lentisphaeria; order Oligosphaerales; family Oligosphaeraceae; genus JAQVUB01. The sequence continues at coordinate 265 of JAQVUB010000161.1, forward strand.
TGATTACCGGCGTCAGCGACGGCTTCAAAAAACAGCTTGAGCTCTTTGGCGTAGGTTATCGTGCGCAGATTGCCGGCAGCAAACTGACCCTCAGCCTGGGCTACTCAAACCCGGTTATCTATGAAATCCCCGCAGGGGTTACGGTCACCATGCCGGATCAGACGCATATCAATCTGGAAAGCATCGATAAACAGAAAATTGGAGAAGTCACCGCCACCATACGACGCTTCCGCACACCGGATGCCTACCATGGCAAAGGTGTACGCTACCTCGGTGAGAAGATGACCCTCAAGGAAGGCAAGACCGTCTGATTAAGGTTGCTGCCGTACCATTTCCTCCGCAGACTGTGCGGATGATAAAACTGCCAATGGAGCAAGGCTCAAATGAGTAAATTAACCAAGAAACAAGCGCGGGTCCGCCGCCATAACCGCCTCCGCCAGAAAATCTCCGGCACCGCGGAAATACCCAGATTGTGCGTTTGCCGCACCGGCAAGCACATTTACGTGCAGATCATTGATGATGTCGCACAGCGCACACTCCTCTCCGTTTCCACTCTGGAAAAAGAGCTGCGTGAGAAAAAGTTTGCTGCCAATCAGGCCAGTGCGGTTGAGCTTGGCAAAATGATTGCCAGTCGTGCGCTCGCGGCCAACCTGAAACGGATGGTTTTTGACCGCGGGGGTTTTACCTATCATGGCTGCGTTAAAGCCCTGGCGGATGCTGCCCGCGAAGCTGGTTTGGAATTTTAAAAAGACACCTGGTTGATGGTTGCTGACGCAGCAAAAGTCATGTTCGCTGAGTAATTTCCCCTGTTTTTATCTTTACTTCATACCTTTTCAACTGCCGTCAAAAACAATCAGCCGAAATTGGGAGAACCTTCCGTGACAAGTCAAATTCAAGAAAAATCGGAAAAGGAAACGCCGGAACTCGAAGCGGTTGTGTCAAGCGGGCGGAATGCCCAGGCACCTCAGGAGCTCGAAGAAAACGTGGTTGCGGTGAACCGCAGCAGCAAAGTCGTCAAAGGCGGGCGGAATTTTTCCTTCAGTGCTCTGGTGGTTGTTGGTGACCGTGCCGGTCGAGTTGGCATGGGCTTCGGCAAAGCCAATGAAGTCGCTGATGCCATCCGCAAAGGTGGCGAACAGGCCCGGCGCAGTATCATGAGCGTACCCATGTACAAAAGCACCGTCACTCACCTGGTCAACAGCACCTTCAACGGTTCGAAAGTGATGATCCGCCCTGCTTCCGAAGGAACTGGACTGATTGCCGGCGGCGGTATGCGCGCTGTGCTCGAACTGGCCGGTATCAAAGATGTCCTGGCCAAATCCCTGGGATCCAAAAATGCCGTCAATGTCGTCAAAGCGACTTTCACAGCTTTGAAAATGCTGCGGACACGGTCGGAAATCCTGGCGAAGCGGGATCGGAATGCCCTTTAAGGCCTGGAAATTGCACAAGTGAGGAATGGCACATATGAAACTGAACGAGTTAAAAAATACAGTACCGCGTCAGGCCCGCAAACGCGTCGGCCGCGGTGATGGTTCCGGACATGGCAGAACCGCCGGTCGCGGTGACAAGGGCGCCAAATCCCGTGCCGGCTACAGCCGCCGTCCCTATTTTGAAGGTGGACAGATTCCCCTGATCCGGCGTTTACCCAAACGCGGTTTCAAGAATCCCAATCATATTGAATTCAATGTCATCAATATCGAAGTGCTCGAAGAGAATTTCTCTGCCGGGCAGTTGATTGACAAAGTGGAACTGCAAAAGCGTGGTTTGCTTGGCAAAAGTGCATTGCCGCTGAAGATTCTTGGTGATGGCACGGTGACGAAAGCACTTCAAGTGAAGGCAGACAAGTTTTCCGCCAGTGCGAAAGAGAAGATTGAAGCGGCCGGCGGCAGCTGCGAACTGGGCTGAAGCGGCGAGAAAACGCCTCTTCCCCGGGTGAGCCTGCCGGAAGGCAGGTCGGCAGACAGAATGCCGCACCTGCTTTAAAACCTTAAGCGACCATAAGGATTGCAACATGCTTTCAGCTTATCTAAATTGTTTCAGGATACCTGAACTGAAAAAGCGGATTCTGTTTACTTTAGGGATCATTGTTCTTTGTCGTCTGGCCAGCATCATTCCCTGTCCAGGTGTTGATCCCAATGCTTTGGCTGAACTGTTCAAGTCGATGAATTCCAACAAGGGCACCGGTGGTGTTTTAGACATGCTGGATTTATTCAGCGGTGGTGCCATTGAGAATTTTGCAGTGGGTGCTCTGGGGATCATGCCCTATATTTCCGCATCGATCATTCTGCAGCTGATGACTCCGGTGATTCCGGCCTTGAACAAGATGGTTCGGGAAGGGGAATCCGGCCATCAGAAATATAATCAGCTGATGCGCCTGATCACGATTGTCATCTGTATCATCCAAGGCACGATGTTTTCTCTGGCCATGATTTCCCCGGAAAAACTGAATTTGGGCAGTGGGGTTCAGGTTATTTTAAATCCCGGTGTTGGTTTTGTTATTTCGACGGTAATCACGCTGACAGCCGGGGCGATGTTTATCACCTGGCTGGGCGAAATGATCACTGAATATGGTATTGGCAACGGTGCCTCGCTGATCATTACCATTAATATCATCGCCCGCCTACCCGGCGCATTAATGAGCTTGATTACTCTGGTGATCAGCGGTTCCGTCACTGGCGGCAGTGAAATCCATTCTGTTCATCTGCTGATTCTGCTGGCCATGTTCTTCCTGGTCACTGCGGGAGCCATTGCCCTGACACAGGGTATGCGAAAAGTGCCTGTCCGTTATGCGCAACGCGTTGCCGGGGTAGGCAAGACCAGTACTGTGCAAACCAGTTATCTGCCGTTGAAGGTAAACTATTCCGGCGTGATGCCGATCATCTTCGCGGGTGCGATTCTGTCATTCCCGATGATGTTCCTGCGTTTTGCGCCGGACTGGGCTTTCTTCCGCTGGCTGATTCCGAATGTCCAGTATGGTTCCAATGGCTATCTGCTGATTTACGGCCTGCTGATCCTGGTCTTCTCCTTCTTCTGGGTTGCCAATCAGTTCAATCCGATTCAGATTGCTGATGACCTGCAGAAACGTGGCGGTTACATCCCGGGCATACGTCCAGGCACGCCAACCTCGGATTTTCTGGATCACGCCATGACCCGGATCACGCTGGCCGGGGCCATTGCCCTGACCGTGCTGGCCATTCTGCCAATGATCCTCAGCAATGCCATGGGAGTACCCGGGGTCATCGCCCAGTTCTTCGGCGGCACCAGCCTGCTGATCATCGTCGGCGTATCACTCGATACCATGCGACAGATCGAAACCTTCCTGCTTAACCGCCACTACGACGGATTCATGTCTAAAGGACATCTCCGCTCAAGACGCTAAAAAAACGCAAACAACGAAAAGCACGAAAAGGCACGAAAAAGTTCGTGCCTTTTCGTGCTTTTCGTTGTTAAAAAATACAGATATCCGGGAAGTTGTTGCGATAGAATTGCGTGCCGAAATGTTCGATATCCTCGAGCAGGATGAGCATACCGCCGCAACGCCAGCGGCGCCCGGATTCAATAAACTCGAGGACTCGGCGCTGCAAATCCGTGTTGCGCGGAAAAGTTGCGTCCGGCTTTCCAGTTTTCAGGAAGATGAACCAGAGTCCATCCCAAGGGCCACTGGCGGCAGGATAGAGATATAATTCACGCTGAAAGGCGCTCAGATTCGCCCCCTTTGGCAAAATTTCCTCCAAGTCAGGATTAAAAATCCAGGAACCCGTGCAGACTGCCCGGATATTGCGTTGTGGGAAATATCGCCGGAAGAAGTCGCGAGCTCTTTTCAGCGATTCTCCGCAGCATTCCGGTGTCATCCGCCCGCCCGGCGGAATATGCATGCGCAGGCAGTCATCCCCGCGGGAAAAAATGCGTTCCCATTCATTCAATGACAAGGTGACCGTCTTCTGCACAGCACGCCCCTCCGGCAAAATGGGATTGCCGCAGACCGAGCCGTCTGAAAACTCCAGCGTGGAGAACCAGCTGTCCGGTTCCTGTGCATATTCCTCGGGGCTGCCTAAACGATATCCCTCCCGAGTGAATTGCAGGCCGGCTTCACAGAGTGCAAGAGTTTGTCCGCTGGGCCTATGCCGATAGACCAGCAAGGGGTCCGGGGATGGCTGCAGGCAGTATTCAAAGCGTCCCAGACGAAGATAGGGATTCTTCAGGTAATTCTTCAACCAGCTCAACTGTCCGGGAAAGATTCCCGGGCGGCCACCGAATGCTCTGCAGTAATTCTCTTCACAAAAATGCCGTACCTGCCGCAGAGTCTCCAGAGTAGCTTCTTCCGGAAGGCCCAATTGCCGGTGATACTCGAGCAGTAAGGGCGCCCAGCTCAGAGCCACCAGCAACCCGGGCAGGCCGGCATCCTCGCCGAGCATCGCGATTTCCGGCCAGGAGTTTTCAAGATGAGCGGGCACAGGCGAGCGGAATACTCGCCAGTACATATGCCAGGCCAGACGGCGAAAAGCTTCATTTTTCTCAATCTCAGCGGCCACGCGCTGAAAGCGCTCATCGTATTCGCTGCCAAAACCGCAACGCGCACGGTTCTGCAGCCAGACTTCCCGTCGCAGAAAAAACAGCCCATCCTCCGGAAATTCGGCCTGAGAGGCTTCCCAATGCGCAGCGACCATTTGCAAGGTATCCCCTGCCCCAAGCTGCTCCAGACATTCCGCCGCTGATAACATCATCATCTCCGTTCTAATTAGTAGCCGTTTAAAAAGAATTGTTAACCACAGAATACTTTGCGTGGGCTGGCGCTCACAACCCATGCAAGTGGAGATATCTTTTATCCCGTCCACGGTAGATCCGACTGATCCGACTGATTGGTCGGATCTACTATGGACGGAATGGGCAAGCTCCCTAACAACTTACAACTTACCATTTACCATTTACACAGGTTGCGTGCGCCAGCCCACGATTCACCTTCAGAACTTCACTATTTGCGCAAATATTTCGCACATTTCCTGGACGGTCAAGCGGTCACGCAGTACGCTGGTTTCATCCTGCAGGCTCTGGATATTCGGGCACTTTTTCAGCCGGCGGATCGTGTCTTTCCAGTCTGTAGTTCCCTTGCCGGGCAGAGCATGATCGTCGTTGTATCCGGAATTGTCATGCAGGTGGCAAGTCACAATATAGGGAGCCAGCTTGCCAAGCGCATCCTCCTCCAGACAAATGTTGCCGCGCCAAGTCGTTGCCAGGTGATAGGAATTGAATTTGCTCATATCTTTACCCTGCTTTTTCATATAATTGGCATGCCCGGAATCAAAACAGCAAAGCAGAGACGATGACTTGAATTGCTCGATATACCAGATAATCTCATCCGGTGCATTCGGCGGCTCAAACGCATTCTCCAAAGCAATCTTCATTCCGCACTTTTCCGCAACTGGAAGGATCTTTTCAAGGGTATGCAGTGCATTTTTGCGCAGTTGCGGCAGATCCAGAAAGGGGGAATAAACATACAGCGCCGCTCCGATATGCACCGTATACGTCTGCACACCCAGAGTACTCAGCCGCTTGATCACCTCAATATGATCCCGAATCGATTTTTCACGCAATTCACGGTCATCGGTATCCAGATCATAATGCCGAAAGCACAAACCATGCGCATCCTTTATTTTCAAACTGTACGTGCCTGCCTGATCGAAGAACCACTCCGCATAGCCCGGACGCTCGAGCATCCGAAGACACTGCGGATCCGAAAAAGTTAAATACTGTGTGCCATGCTCGGCAAAAGCTTGCAAGGGATATTTGACAAACTCATCCGGGATTCCCTGCCAGGGATAAAAATGCGCAAGACGCAAGGGTGACATAAACTTCCTTTCATTTACAACGAGGTACGTTGCAATTTTCTAAATATACTTTTCCTCCGCAATCCCGCCATCCCGAATGCGAAAAATGGAGGGTAAAAAAATAATTCTTTTTGTACAACGAAAGGCACGAAATGACACGAAAAAAAATCATGGAAGCTGCTTTGACTGCGAGCATGCGTCGTACTTTCCATGAAATTTTTTCGTGTCATTTTGTGTCTTTTTGTTG
>JAQVUB010000162.1 GCA_028699735.1 Lentisphaeria bacterium
AGACAACGCTGTCCTTGCAGTCGATCAGAACCGGTTCTCCATACGTGACATTGCCATTGTTGTCCTGCGGGAAGGTACGGTAGAGGTTATCCCAGGCGCCCAGGTCATCCCAGAGAAAATTTCCTGGAATGACATTGACCCGTCCGGATTTTTCCATCAGGGCATAATCGATGGAGATATTGGGCATGGCATCGAAGATGCGGTTGGCGCGGGTGTCATCATTAGCCATCATCGCATCAGTAAGGTCTTCCAGGGTTTCGGCCATGACTGGGTTGGCGCGTCCGAATTCATTTTGGAAGGTGGACAGTCTCCAGAAGAACATGCCGCTGTTCCAGAAGTAGCGTCCTGTGGAAATGTATTGGGCGGCAGCGGAAGGGCTTGGTTTCTCCTTGAAGCTCACCACCGGGAAGAGCGGGCATTTGCCGGCTTCGTTCAAGGAGGCAGCATTGGCTGCCACTTCAATATAGCCATAAGCGGTTTCCGGACGTACCGGCTGAATCCCAATCGTCACCAGGGTGTTCTGGGTCTCAGCCGCATCCAGAGCCGAACGCACGGTCTCAACAAAGGGATTGGTGTCGGGAATGCGATGATCAGCTGTCAAGACACCCATCGTCACTTCCTCGGGACTCAAGTCCGGATGCGCCGCCAGTATATGAGCTGCCGAGTAGATCAGGCAACCGGCGGTATTACGGCGGCTCGGCTCGGCAATCACATTGGCTTCCGGAATGCCCAGATTGGCATCACGGATGGCCTGCTGCAGATGCTGCCCGGTAGCAATGTAGATATTTTCTGGCGGCACGATCGCCATACTGCGTTCAACCGCTTCCGACAGCAGAGATTGTCCACTGCCGGTCAAGGTCAGAAGCTGCTTTGGATGATTCCGGCGAGACAGCGGCCAAAAACGTTCGCCGGCTCCGCCGGCCATGATGACAATTACCTGCATGAAAACATTCCTTTCTGGATGTATTGTGGTATTTTTTAACAACGAAAGACACTAACGACCCGAAAAAAATTTCATGGGATGAACAACGCATTACCGCATTCAAAGCAGCTCCCCATGAAATTTTTTCGGGTCGTTTTGTGCTTTTCGTTGTTCAAAAAAAAAAACTTTGTTACCCAAGTTCACCTACGCATTACTCAAACAAGCTTCAAGAGCCATTCTCGAAGGCGATCCGGCCAGCTGTCGATGGTCATGCCGCGTTGCCGCATGCCGTAGCCATGACCGCCTTCCGGATAAATATGCATTTCAGCAGGAACCCCTACCGCTTTCAGCGCAGCAAAGTAGCGGAGACTGTTTTCGACCGGTACCGCATCGTCGGCCGCCTGAACCAGGAATGCCGGCGGAGTCTCCGGAGTCACCTGCACTTCCGGCGAAAATTTGCGTTTCAACTGCTCTGAGGCATGCTCACCAAGCAGATTCCGGCAGGAACCTACATGGGCTGCCGGATCAAGGAAAGTCACCACCGGATAGATCAGGATGCTAAAATCCGGACGTGCAGAAATGCAGGCCAGTTCCGGGCGCGGTTCCTGCTGGTCTGCATACAGGGTCGATGCGCTGGCCGCCAAATGTCCGCCAGCTGAAAAGCCCATGATGCCAATTCTGTCAGGACGAATACCATATTGAGCTGTTCTTGAACGGATCAGGCGCAGTGCGCGCTGGGCGTCACGCAACGGGGCTTCAGGAAAAGCGCCGCGCTGTTCCCCTTTCCAGGACAAGTGATATTTCAGCACAAAAGCGCTGACTCCGAAGCTATTGAAAAAACGTGCCAGATCCGTGCCTTCCTTGTCGAAGGCCAGGATTTGATAGCCCCCCCCGGGGCAGATCAGAACGGCTGCCCCATTGCGCTTATCGGGAGAAGCCGGATAGGCAAACAAAGACGGGCACCGCACATTGGCCAGATGCCGGTCGAGATACCCGGCCTGCTCCGCAGGTTCCGGATTGCTGATCTGAACCCCAGTATCGGTTGCTGCATCATACCCGGAAACGCCTTCCGGAAAAAGCCACTCTTCGACAGGATCCGGAGTGCCAAGCGGTACCGCATACGGAGGAAAATTTGCTCTTTTCATATCAATACTGAAACCTCATTCTTCGTCTTGAACATTAAGTGCATCTTCTACTGTTTTGGCTTTAAGCGGTCGGGTTGGACCCTGCTGCGGTAAGGGGCTGCCACCGCGGTAGAGGATTTTACGGTCGTCCCATAGCTCTTCCAGATTGTAGAAGTTTCGCATTTCAGGGTCGAGGATATGGATCAGCACCGAACCGTAATCAAGAACCATCCAGCGGCTGCCCGGGGCGCCATCCTGCCCGCGGGGACGCAAGCCTTCATCGAGCATTGCTTTGCGCAAATTTTCTCCGATGGCTCGGATATGCGGCATAGAAGTGCCGCTGCAGACCACATAAAAATCCGCCAGGATGGATTTTTCCCGCACATCGAACAGGAGGATTTCAGCGGCTTTGCGCTCTTCGCAGACCGCGACACAACGCCTTGCCAGGCTCTCTGCATCTTTCTTTTCAATTTCGTTTTGACTCATGAATTTTCCTCTTGTTGTGAAGCCGGGTTGTTCTGATAGAGATGATGTTCGCAAATATAATTCCAAACGGAAGGTGACACCCAGGCACTCAAATCTCCGCCGCGGCTGCAGGCCTGCCGCAAATCCGAGGAGGAAATATCCCACAGCGGTAAATCCTCGCCAGCCAAGACGGATTTTTTCAGTTTTTCTGTATTTAAGACACCGAAATGCGCTGCCAGTTCATATTTTTCCGGGGGGCGTATTCCAGGTCGGGGATAGATGATAAAATTGTAATATTGCACCAGTTCACTGGCGCGGTGCCACTTATGCAGGTCTTTCAGGCAATCCATGCCCATCAGAAAGAACAATTGGCAGTCCGGGAAGGTTTTGCTGAGGATCTGCATCGTATCAAAAGTATAGGATTTTCTGTCTTCACGGTGCAGTTCAATGTCGGAATAACTGAAGGCTGGATTGGCCTCGATGGCCAGGCGCAACATCTCCAGACGCTGTTCCGGGCCGGTTAATTCTTCACCCCGTTTATGAGGTGGATTTCCGCTGGGAACAAACATCACTTCATCACAGAGCCCCATCTGAACAACCCGTTCGGCCAGTTCAAGATGACCCCGATGCGGCGGATCAAAGGTTCCGCCAAGAATAGCCATGCGGTAAGGGCGGGGCTGAGGAGGCATTTCAGGCACTTTTTCTTCTGCCAGTACCGCAATATTTTCCACCAGGTTGTCGTTATTGAGCATATTTCACCAAAGGATATTCACAAAGTCGCAAGCGAACGTAAACTTACTATAACGGAAATAAGCAAAAAAGCAAAAAAAAGGAGGGTTTAAAAAGTAGCGCAACCGTCCCGGTTGTGATGCCCTTAAGTCTCCCACTGCTGAAGTGCCGAGGATGGTTAATAATGCATACCAGTCCGACCAGTCCGACCAGTCCGACCAGGCCGACCAGTCCGACCAGTCCGACCAGTCCGACCAGTCCGACCAGGTATGCTTTTTAAAACCATCCACGGCACTTCAGCAGTGGGAGACTTAAGGGCATCACAACCGGGACGGTTGCGCTACTTTTTAAACTTCCCCCTGCAATTTTTGCCACATTTCGATGAGAGGTTTTACGGTCAGGCCAATGTCCCCGGCGCCAATCACCGCCAGCAGCACAGGATTGGGTGACGACAAAACGGGGCGAAGGGCAACGCAAATGTCGTCCGGGGAAGAAGTCAGGTAAACCCCTTTGCCGGGTGAAATAGCATTGATTTGTGTGATGATTTCGCGTGGGTCAGCCAGCGTGGAGTCCTCTTTCCAGGCGGCGAATGGAGCGGCCACCCAGACCCGGTTGGCGCTGGCCAGAATCCTGGCAAATTCCGCTGCGTATCGCTTTACCCGTTCGAAGCGATGTGGCTGAAAGACGATCCAGAGTTCATGCTGAGGCCATTTTTCTCTCAAGGCTTCGAGGCTGGCCTTCAATTCCGTCGGGTGATGGGCATAGTCCTCAATCAGCACCCTGCGGGCATCGGCACTGATCCAGCGCAAGCTGAGGCGGCGCGACACTCCTGGAAAACAAGCCATGTTTCGCATGGATTCAGCCGGATCGATCCCGAGTTCCTGCGCCGCCCGGACAGCAATGGCGGCATTCTGGCGATTGTGCAGACCGGGCTGAGGCAGCACACCAACAGTTTCAGCCAGGCTTTGATCCAGAAACTGGCATCGCGGTAAACTGCCCAGCACCCGCCGGGAAGCGGGCGTATCCCAAGTAATGACTTTTTCAGCTTTGGCCGCAAAATTAAGGAAGCAGTTTTCGAGCGCCTGCACTCCCCCCAGGCTCCAGCAGTGGTCATCGTCGATATTCAGAATCAGAGCCAGGCTGGCGCTGAGCAAGGCCTGCGTGCCATCGCTTTCATCGACCTCGGTGATCAGTAATTTTCCCTGTCCAGCAGTTGCGGAGACTTCCCAAGCTTCCACCCGACCACCAACCAGAAAACCGGGCTGCAAACCGGCATGGGTCGCCAAATGCGCCAGCATTGCTGTGGTTGTCGTTTTGCCATGGGAACCGGCCACCGCAACAACCTTTGGAAAGAATTCCGCAAGGCGAGCCAGAAACGCACCGCGAGAACAAGCGGGAATTTGCCTCTCCTCAGCAGTACGGCGTTCAGGATTGCCAGGAGGCACCGCCGAAGAATAGATCAACAGGTCGATGTCTTCCGGCAAAGTTCCATCCTGTCCGACTTTGACCTGGCATCCGCGCTGCCGCAGCAGAGTCAGATATTCTGAATCGACCGCATCACTGCCGCTGACCCTTACACCGCAGTCACAGACCATCTGTGCCAGGCCGGCCATGCCAACTCCGCCACAACCGGAAAAATACAGATGACGCCAAGGTAGTTTCAGCATGCCGGCAATTCCTCATGCGCTTTTTCAAGGGAGGTAAAACGGATTTTTTTCCAATGCCCCTTGCTGAACCGCCAGTAGATCAGGGATCCCCCCATGGCAGCGGAAAGCACCCAGACCCTCCAGCTGCCCAGCAGGGTAAAATCCAGCAGCCAGGTGGAAACCATGACATTGGCTGCCAGGAACCAGTGGAAGAACAAGCCGATCAGCATTGCCCAGAAGGTGTCACCGCCACCGCGAAGTGCGCCGCTGAAAGCCAGGTAAATACCGTCAAAGATCAGATAACAGGCCGCCCAGCGCAACATCGGCACCGCCTGTTGCGTCACCATGCGGTAATCCAGCCCTCCGGATTCCGGGGTGAAAAGGCTGACCAGGAGTTCGGGAATTCCGAGGAACAAAGTCATAATCAGGAGGCTGTATCCGACATTGAGTTTGCAGCCTGAATAGGCCGCGCGTTCTGCAGCCTTGATATCCCCTGCTCCAAGATTTTGGCTGACCAGGGTAGTCACGGCGACCTGCACTCCCATCAACGGAAAGAAGGAAATCAGATCCCAATTCAAAACGATCGTGACAGCCGCAGCTGCATCAGCGCCATACCCATGAAATATGGCAATAGCCAGATTAAAGGCAGTCGTACCCAGAAAAGAATCCAGCCCGGCGGGGATGCCATATCGGAGCAAGGCTCGGGTGACAAGGGGGTCATACTTTTGCGCATGCAAATTCCGGTACTGCGGTTGCCGGCAGTATTGCAGGAAGACCGCAAGGAGGATGCAGAGGACCGTCAGACTGGCCAGCAGGGTACCCACAGCCGCACCCACAATCCCCAGCTTCGGAAAACCGAACTTACCAAAGATCAGCAGGTAATTAGCAACCAGGTTGACCAACATGGCGGCAAAACTGGCCTGCATAATGATCTTTGTCTTTCCGATACCGGAAAAGAAAGCGGCCATGGGAGCACGCAGCAGAGACAGAATGCCGCCCCCCAGTAGCATATACCAGAAGTAGGTTGTTTCCAGTTTGACCTGCAAAGGATCATGCCCGGCCAGCGAAAAAGTCCGCACAGCCAGCAATCCGATGGCAAGCACCAGCGGATACGAGAGCAGGCTCAGACGCAGACCCTGCCAGACGACCGGCGGGCAGTCTGAATGCCTTCCGGCACCATAATTGCGTGCAACCATGGCGGAGACATAGGAAATAACGCCGACGAAGAAGACGGTGCAACTCCAAGCTGTCAGTCCGGCACTCATGCAGCCAGCCATATGCTCCTTTCCGACATGTGAAAGGTAGAGCCGGTCGACAAACATCATCACCGTATCAAAAATATTCGACAGGATCATCGGAACCGCAATCGGAATCAGTGCTGCGATCCCACCGGGTCCCTGCCAATGCCTGTTGAAAAATTGACGGTTCATAGGATCAATGCTT
>JAQVUB010000163.1 GCA_028699735.1 Lentisphaeria bacterium
ACTATTGAAAAACGGGAAGTGCGCGTTGTTGCTTTGCCGGGCAACAAGACTTACGGAGATTCCGACCCGTTTTTGCAATACCATGTCGCAGCCGGTTCTCTGGCAGCAGGTGATGCTTTTACTGGGAACATGCTTCGTTTGACAGGAGAAAATGTTGGAACCTATGCCATCGGCCAAGGCAGCTTGGCGCTCAATGAAAATTATGAGTTGTATTTTTCCGGGGAAACCTTCCACATCCTGCCGAGAAAAATTCCGATTCAGGTGGCGGATGCAAGGAAGTATGTATGCCAGCCGGACCCGGAATTCAGCTGGTTTTGCACCGGTGACGTTCCGACCGATCCTGATTGGATAAGCGGAACTTTACAACGAATAGAAGGCGAAGAGCCGGGGCAGTATGCGATTTTGCAGGGGAATTTATCCGTGTCGGAAAATTATAAGCTGGAATTTCACCCTGGCTCCTTGACCATCCTGCCACCGGCCTATCGTTTGACCGGCGAATTGCTTATCACCAATCCGGTATACGGCCAAGCGCTCTCCGGAGAACTGATCGAGGGGGAGGTGGAAAATGCCTCAACTGGGGAACTGGTACCAGGTCATTTTTGCTGGGATGAGGAGAACAGCTGTCCTCCTGCCGGAACGCTGCTGGCCAGCTGGTCTTTCATTCCTGATCTCGACGAGGGATTGCCGCAACTGACTGGAAGCCTCGAAATCCAGGTGGAAAAGGCCTTGCTGCAAGTGACCTGTAAAGGTTTCCCAAGCCGCAAATATGCCGAGGATAATCCCCCGTTTGAGCTCCAATATGATGGATTTGTGCTTGATGAGGATGAGAGCGTTATTCTGCAAGCACCGGAGGCCTTCTGCGAAGCGGAGGCAAGCAGTCTGCCCGGGGAATACCTGATTTCCATTGAAGGGGGGCAGGCCGATAATTATGAATTGGTCTGCCAATCCGGTGTCTTGCAAGTGCTGCCACTGGATATTGAGCTGCAGGCTGGCAATCAGCAGAAGGAGTATTCGCAAGCGGATCCGGAATGGACCTTTACCTTTTCGGGAACCTTGTTGGGGCAGGATGAGTTTTCCGGCCAGCTTGAGCGTGAGCCTGGAGAGTTGCCCGGCTATTACACCATTTTGCAGGGAAGCCTGGCTCTGCCGCCTTATTACAAGATCAACTTCAGAACAGGAACCCTGCTGATTGGCTTGATTCCAATTACTGTGAAAGCGGATGACTGTCAGATATTCTATGGGCAGTCTCCGCCACAACTGACCTATCAAGTTATTTCCGGGACTTTGCTTGACGAGGAACACCTCACTGGCATCCTGATCAGTGACTGGCGGATGCACCCGGGCACTTATGAAATATCGCAGGGCAGTTTAGATGCAGAAGACTATTATCAGCTCACTTTCATTCCTGGCGTAATCGAAGTCCTCCCGCGACCTCTTACCATCAAGGCCCTTGATTGTCAAAAAGATTATTCCCTGGAGGACCCCTCTCAAGGGTTTGAGTGGAAAATCATTAGTGGAAACCTTATTCCGCAAGACAAAATCATAGGGGCATTGGAGCGTGAGCCAGGGGAGGAACCTGGGGAGTACCGTATTACCCGTGGAACGCTGGCGGTGACCCCCGCTGAAAATTACATGTTTACCTTTGTTGAAGGAGTTTACCGGATTGAGAAGATTGTGCCCAATGGTACTGGCTTTCCACTCACGGTTCTTTATCATGGGGATCTTCTTTCGAAAGTCACGTATTACAGCAACTTTATTAACCGTTACAGCAATCTTTCATTGCCTGGAGTCACTTATTTTCCCGAGGGAGACTTGCGCATGCGCAAGGGGGCTTCCCTCCGGGAGCTGGTTTTTTCTCCGGAAGACAAGGTGCATTATTCCGAGGCTTCGTTGAACTTGCTGATCCAGGTACGTGTCCGCTTCTTGAATGTCACTGCCGAAGACAAGAGCATGACCTATGGGGAGGCAATGCCCGAACTCTCCTGGAACATTGGTGACTATGAATTGTTTCCTGATGAGGAAATCAGCGGAGAACTTGCTTTGGTTGAAGCCGAAAGCGGTTTGCCGGTTGATCCCTCAAAACCACTTCCAGTTGGCGAATACCTGATTAAGCAGGGCACTCTGCAAACTCCTCCGGATAATTATATCTGTCAGTTTAAACCGGGGCGTCTGACGGTGAACAAATGCATTGTTGCCGTTCATGCGCTGGATTCAGGCAAAACAGCCGGGACTGTGGATCCTGTTCTTGAATATGAAATCACGGCAGGAACTCTTGCCGTGGGAGACGAATTTTCAGGGCAGCTGCGCCGGGTAACGGGTGAAAATCCGGGCATGTATCCAATCCGCCAGGGTACTTTGTCATTGAACAGCAACTATGAACTGGTCTTTACAGAAGGTGTTTTTACGGTTTCAGCAGCACCCAGTACCCGTTCAGGAGCTGGTGTCAGCAGCGCAGCGGTTTTTGCATTGCCGCAGTCTTCTTCCTTCATCGAGGATACAGGAATGGAAATTCCCAAAGAAGATTGGATTCAGGAGGAGGGCTTTGTGGGAGCGGCAGCAATCCATGATGATGATCAGCTGCAGGAGGATGAATCCTTGCTGGTTCAAATTCAAGCTGTTTCCTGTGAAAAAATCTTTGGGAATGCGGATCCGCAGTTTCAATACCGTGTAGTCAGCGGTGGTGAAGCGGGGGTGGTTTTGCAAGGGCATCCTGATCGTCTCCCAGGTGAGGATGCGGGCACATACACCATACAGCAGGGTACTCTGCATTGTACCGGAGCTGCCAAAATGCAGTTTATTCCTGGCACGTTTAGGATTCTTCCCGGGACAGTTACCGTATTGGGGCTTGACCAGCAGAAGTATCAGGGGGAGAGTGATCCACCGCTTACCTGGAAGCTGAAAGAATCCGGTTCAGGTGCTGTTCAAGTGACCGGGCAGCTGGCTCGCGGCAAAGGAGAACAATCGGGTGTCTATGAAATCCGGCAGGGAACGCTGCAGGTTTCCGGGCGGAATCATGTTCTTGTCTATGAACCCGGGCATTTGACGATCCTGCCGCCGGTTTATGTCGCGAGGGGAGTACAGGCGGAAAACCTCGTCTACGGACAGGCCTTGAAGCATTCCAAGTTGACCGGGGAGGTGATTTTTACAGATGGTCAGCAGCAGCAGAATGGCGAATTTATCTGGCAGCAACCGGATTTGCTTCCCGAAAGCGGAGTTCGGATCGCTGCCTGGAATTTCATTTTTGCGGATTTTGAAGCTGCACCTCTGCAAGGGGAATGCCGGCTGACCGTGTTGCCAAAGCCCCTGAAGGTCAGCGGAGCCTGCCAGGAAAAACAGCAGGGACAGCAAGACCCTGAATTGCTTTATCATTATGATTCCGAAGACTTGCCGGATGCGCAGCCCGAAATTACCGGTAAACTGGCCAGAGCTTCCGGTGAAAGGGCGGGGGTCTATGCAACCAGTGTGGGAACGCTTAGCTTCGGGCCGAATTATCAGTTGGACTTTGCACCGGGAAGACTGCTGATACAGGCTGAAACCATCATCATCAATGCAGCCTGGAACCTCAGCAAAAAAACAGGAGACAGCATTGAATTTGCCGGGGAAACGTATCGTTTCGGAGCCGATGCGCTGGCCGATTTGTCAGAAGCGCTGGAACGGATTGCGCCCGGGGGAAATATTCTGGTGCTCCCCGGGGAATATGCTTCTCCATCAGGAGAATGGAAGGTTGAAAAGAAGCTGCGTTTGCAGGGACTGCGCAGAGACGAACGCTTCCCGGTTCTGCAAAGTGTTCTGCAGATCGAAGGCGCCTCAGCATCGGGAATCGTCATCGAGGGTTTTGCCTTTGTTCAAGAAAGGCAGATACCGGGCAGTTCCGCTTTGATCATCAGAAATGGCGCTTCTTCGATCCAGGTGCGCGATAATGTGTTTTTGGGGGGAAACCCGTCCATTCAGGCCGCTGGAATAAGCGATTTGACACTGCGTAATAATATCATCGAGAGTCCATCGGCTGGCCTGATGTTTGGCCATCCGGCAGACAGGCAGAGCAGCTGTCGCGGTGTCCTGCTGTTGCAAAATGTTCTGCGTCCGTCATCCGGTGCAGGTACCGAATATCGGCATATTCTTTTGTATGATGACAACATCAATACAACCGGTATTCTGTCAGCCTGGGATAATTGTTTCGCACAGATGCAGATCAGCGGCAGAGAGGATCCCGCCATCCTGGCAGAAGTCAAAAAGCAGATTGCTGATAAAGACCAAAAAGGATGGCCCGGCAAGGGCGAAGTCAGGCTGCAAAAGTAATTTTTTTAACCACGAAAAGACACGAACTAGCACGAAAAAAAGTGGGGAAGTAAGGTTGCACGCAAGCAGTCAACCTTACTTCCCCGCTTTTTTTCGTGCCAGTTCGTGTCTTTCGTGGTTAAAGAATTATTTGATTTTCCATGCATCGAGGATGGTATCAGCCAGGAGCAGATTTCCTTCTGCGGTCAGATGGGTTCCGTCGCGGGTCAGCAGTTTTCCACTGTGTCCCGGATGACGGATCCATTCATTCTGGAAAGCGGCATCAAAGGGAACCAGTCGGCAGTGGCATTGGTCGGCGGCCTCTCTGGCAGCCATGCAATACGGTGCCAGGATATCACCATGCGCTAAATAAGCCTGATCTTCAAAGAACGGTGCCGGGGTGCAGATGGAGATTTTGCGAATGCCCTGCAATTTCGCCAGGTGGCACATCCAGACCAGGTTGCAACGATATGCCTCCACGCTTACTGTAGGTTCATCCGCCCAGCAGCCCCTTCCGACTGCCGCATCATTGGCTCCCAGAAAAATCATCAGAGCATCGGGTTTTCGGTCGATCACATCGCTTTGAAAACGGGTCAGCGCCCATGGTGTTTTGTCGCCGCCGCGTCCGGCATTGATGACCTGGTGCTGTTTCATCCGGTTTTGCAGGATGCTGACATAGCCATCTTTGGCTGCGGTCAAGCTGTCGCCAAAACAAAGGACGCTGTCACCGGGTTCAAGAAAAGGCTGGTTGAGATCGAGCATGTAGAATTACTCCGAAAAATGAAGGCACAAGTGAAGCTGGATGGCATAGGTATTTTTTTACAACGAAAGACACTAACGACCCGAAAAAATTTGGGTGCAGTTCCCAAAAGTAGGTAGTCCCTGCCCCGGGCACCCGAGACCGTTCAGGCGTGGGAGTGCTAACAGAAATCGCAACCGGGCCGGTTACGCCACATTTTAAACCTGAACCCTGAACCCTTTCTGGACGGCCTCTACCTACTTTTGGGAACTGCACCCAAAAATTTCATGGGATAAACAACGCATTCCAGCAGTCAATGCAGCTTCCCATGAAATTTTTTCGGGTCGTTTTGTGCTTTTCGTTGTTCAAAAAGAATTCACCGTTACCTGTATCATTTAAAGCATTGCTCAGCGCTGTCGCGACAGGTGGACGGCAGTTTCAAAATGGGCTGTTCGGGGGAACATGTCAAACAGAGCCAATTTTTCCAGCTTGTACCTCCCGCTTCCGCATAACTTTTTCAAATCTCTTGCCAATGTGGAAGGATTGCACGAAACGTAGAAAATGTGTTCGGGAGGATATTTCAACAGGGTTTGCAAGACCTTCTCCTGGCAGCCAGTACGAGGCGGATCAAGGAGAACAAGGGTTTGCTTCGGGTTGGTCGTTTTCAGGGTTTTGGGCAGGGCTTGCTCGGTGGTGTCCTTGATGATCCGGCATCCATATGCACGTGCGGCCAGGTTCAGACTGGCCGCGTCTCCGGCGGGCCGGTCGCTCTCGATCAGAATGCGTTCCCGGAAAGGGCGGCTCAAGGCGATCGAAAAGGTTCCAACTCCGCTGTAGGCATCGATCAGGTTCTCCACGGAGAGTGGTTCGGCCCAGGCAGCAACCGTTTTCAGCAGTTGCTCGGCAACCGGAGAATTGACCTGCCAGAAACTTCCCAGTGGGACACTGACTTCCTGGTCGCCGATTTTTTCTTTGAGCCAGGTGACATTGACTGGGGCACGCCCAAAATAATAGTGGCATTGACCGTCGGCACTGGCACGCAACGTGATTGGCGCCGGCACTGGTTTTTTAGCATTCTGCTTGCCCCAGGGACTGCGGATGGCTTTGCTCAAGGTCTGGTTGATCACCGGCATGGCCAGAAGACATTCTCTGACCGTGAAAAAATTCTGCTGGTCTTTCAGACAGTATCCGTAGGTCATGTGAATACCGTCATCTTCCCGGACGGGCTCACTGGGTTCCAGACGCAACTTGTTGCGATAGCCATAGAGTACCGGCGCCGCAAAGCTGGAATCAAGGGGGGGAAGGGATT
>JAQVUB010000164.1 GCA_028699735.1 Lentisphaeria bacterium
GTCCGTGTTCCGTCCGTGTCCCGTCCGTGTGCTCAAAACCCCAGGCTGTCGTCGTTGACCGGCCAGGCATGGGGCTTGAGAAGGCCTGTACGATCATCGGGCAGCGGTAATTTTGCGAAAGCTGAGGCCTGGGGTGCAAAAATCAGCTGCCCCTGAAAGGTATTGCGCAAAATCTCTGGCAGCATCGTTTTCCCGTCCACAGAAAGAATCTGCCAGTAAGCCGGGCTGTGCAGGGAAGGCGTTGAGAGAACCCACAATTCGCCGCGGACAGGCATGCATAAAAACGCAGCCGGGTTCCCATGATCATCGGAATGAATGGCTCCCGCGCACTGCACACGCCGGCTGAGGGCTCTGGCAAGCAGTTCCCGGTTGAACTTCAGACGCAGCCGGATGGCCTGCAAATCCGGATATAAACTGCCGGCCTGTTGAATCTCCTCTGCAGCAGCGAGTACTTGCGGATGCCGGGAATTCATCCAGGGCACATCCGTATTGATTTTATTAATCGAAGCAGCCCAATTCAGACTTTCCGGAATCTCGTCGGCATAATGATCCGCCAGAAAATTCAAAAGACGTTTCTGCAGCCAGGTGCGTGGAATTAAATCCATATCCAGCGCAAAATCGCGCAAATTCTGCAATGCATCAAGGATAAAGATATCCATCTCGCTCTGGTTCTGGGCATTAAGAATAAAATTCATCAGGAATTTTCCCTGATTGCTGAGGCAGTCCTGTGCTTTCCGCCCGATTTTGACATCGTATTGCAGGGTATTGAGCCCGCCGGGAAAGACCTTGCTGGTATGAGTTTCATGAGGTTCCTCATCATCGGCTTCCGCATGATAGAGATTTCCCCAGTACAGGGTATAGGTATTGCCCTTTTTGTCCTGCTCTTCACGGCTGCTGGGTAAAGAAGGGACATAAAGGCGGCTCCATTCACTTGTATCCTTTCTGCGAATTTCAATGACATAGACCTGAAACATGCGTTCCTGATCCAAAGCCAGCGTACGAACCTTGCGCAACACCTGCTGATGTTTGTCAAGATAAGCAAGACAACGGCGCAAATCGGCCTCCCAGACAGAGCCGGAAGCGCCACCCTCTGCAGCCATAAAACCGCGCAGTTCGCTTTCCTGTTGAGGCAGACAGGGGAAAGAACGCATGCTGAAATTCTGCAGTACCAGCGCCCGGCTCTGCTGATCGAGATGATCCAGAGCAGCTGCAAACTCAACGGGCATCCTGCCATCATGAAAATTGCGCAACTGCTCCAACTGCCTGCGATATTGCTGCAAATCCGGCAGTGCCTGGAAAAGATCTCTGGTCAGGACGGAAAGCTGCTGTTTTTTTTGCTGAGCAAGCATATCCTGTTCGGCTCTTTGCTGGCGGCGTTGCTGCAAATCCCGCTGCCAGTCATCGAGCTGAACCTGACACTGCTGGAAATCTTCCTTGAACAGATCTTCCGCACGGTTGACATGCGGCAATGCAGCCTGAAAAACCAGCCGTAATTCTTGCAACTTTTGCTCTTCCTGCTCAAAATCCGCAACATTCCCTCCGGAAAGGCTGCTTTTGGCCACCCGAAACTGGTTGCAAAGTCGCTGCAAAACCGCATTGCTTTCCCTGCGTTGCCCGGATTGCCAGGCCTGCCAGCCGGTTTTCCATCCGGATATCACGGCCTTTTCCGGTTCAGTCAGGATCAGCTGATCAGCCCCAGCGAGGTAAGACTGAATCTCATCAACGCTGCGCTGATACCCGCCACGGCGAATCTCCTCGAGCCCAGACAGAAATTTTTCCGCCAGCCGGACACGTTCGCCCTGTTCGCTGAGTGCAGACTCCAGCTTTCTGGCAAGGCTTTGCACCTCGACACTTTGGAAAACCTGCGGTTTATACTGTTGCAGATTTTCGAGTTTCAGCTTCATTTCCGAAAATTGGGAATGCTGGAAATCCTGTTCCAGCTCGCCTGCAATCCTGTCCAGTTGCCGGCGTTGCGTAAGCGTGTAAATGCTCCATCCGGCAATCAGCAGCAAAAAAATGATACATGCCGTCAGCAACTGAACGCGATGCCGGTTGCGGCGCTGACGTTTTTCCCGCAACGCAACCTGACTTTCCTCAACCCTTCGCTGTAATTCCTCCGGCAACGGCCTGCCCCAGCTCTGCAAATGACCCCATGAATGACGTAATTCGTCCTCGGAAAACGCTTCCTTGCTCAACAAATCCCGTACCTGCTGGATTTCATGCTCAAACTCAACCCGCAAACGCGCTTCCTTCTCCTCTTTCTCCAACCAGGCTTTGCCAAAAGCAATCTGCTCGTCCCAGTTGTCCGGACGGCGGTAAAAAGCATCCTCCAACTCCATCTTCGAAGCTTGATCCAGCAGCTGACGAACGGTTTCCAACTGCTTCGCAGACAAATTTTCCGAAAGGCGGTTCAGCATATTCTCAGATTCCAGCAATAAATCCGCAGCTTTCTCGGAAAGCAGGGCACGATGCAGACGTTTGAGCATCTCGGGGGGAGGCTGTACTACACGCCATGGGTGTGTTAACTCCGCATAAAGATCACGCAATACTGGCAAATCCATGCTTTCCAACGCAATCTGAGCTTTGTCCAGACACAGTGGCAGTTCGGCCTCCTCATAAGTCTGCAAATTCGCTTTCCAGCTGCTGTTCTCCGGATCCGCCGCCCGAATTTTTCGTAAAACAGCAATGGCCTGATGTTGCAAGCCCTGATAGATCAGGCTGCGGAATTCGCGCAAAAGAGGCTGCAGTTCCTTTTCCTTGTCGCAGGCGCAGCGCAATTGTTCGAGTACCTCCGTGTGAAGCAAGGGTGCCTTGCTTAACTCCAGATCATCACAGATGACTCGCCATTTGCGAGCCAGCTCAAACTGCACCAGACCCGCCAACTCAAGAAGATCAGGAGCCATCCGGGCTTCGTAGACGGCCTCCGAGAGCAGCCCCTTCTGCAAATATTCTGAACAACGCGACAGGCGAGCATTGACCTCTGTGCAGAGTTCGCTGTATTGCGCCGCAAGTTCTTCCAGAAGGCTGTTTTTTTCCAGCTGATTGTTTTCGATCACCCGGGTAATCTGCTGAATGAGGTTTTGCTCAGGCGTCATAGTCGTCAATCTTCCCTGGTACGAGGCTTCAAATTGAGCATATTCATGCTGCGACGGGGCATCAACTCAAATCGCTTCCTGGCAGGAGCCGGAGCATTCTCCGCTTCTACAGGAACCGCTGCACCCCCTCCTGCCGGCAGGCCTTTGCGTGCCAGTTGAGCAAAAGCATTCTCCGCAACTGAAGGCAATGGCCCGGTCAAATCCAATATTTTGCTTTGCGGATTGCGTCGAATATCACGCAGAATTTCCGCATCGGGCACACAACAGCGCCAGAGACAACTCATGCCGGCCGGCAAAGCCGTAAAGTATGTATTATAGGTAACCTGCCAGCGTTTTGCAGCAGGCAGCAGAGCCATCGCTTCAGAAAGCAGAGACAACATCGGCATGCCAGGGGAAAACACCAGATAAACCACCTGCCCGGGTGTTTTCTGAAAAAGCGTCGGCAGCCAGGCCGCATAAGCGGCATCTCCAGTGATTTTTTCCCACGCTTCGGCTTTGCCACAAACCTCATCACCTGCCGGCACCGTTTTCGGCATTTCCAGAAGATGCGGTTCTTCCTCCCAACTTTCCAGAAAAAAACCGGGTTGCCGGCTCAGCCACAAGGGGCCTCCTGCGGGATATTCTCTTGCATGCAGCAGAATGTGATGAGCCAGCTTGTTGCTGCGACCAGTGTGGTCGGCCTGAACGGGACTCACTCTTGACAACACGCTGACCGAACGTCCCAGCAAAGTGCTGCAGTAGTGACTGAAGGATACCGGATTGTCAGCAAAAACTTCTTCATGAACACCATATAAACTCTTATATGTGCTCAATGCCTCCATGATCTGCAAGACCGCTGGGGCAATGCCACGGGTATGAGCCACTGTGCAATACCCACGCGTCCCGGGTCGCAACCCGCGCTCCGCAGAGGTATAGATCAGTTCCGAGGCCATATCCAGTTTCTCCAATCTTCTTTTTTAACAACGAAAAGTACGAAACGACCCGGAAAAATTTCATGGTTTAAACAACGCATTCCCACAGTCAAAGCCGCTTCCCATGAAATTTTTTCGGGTCGCTTCGTGCTTTTCGTTGTTAAAAAACCTCTCCGTACCTCAGCTTCACGTAAGGGATTCCCCTACTACTCTGCCCGTTGGGGTTCCGGTACTGTAAACCATAAATCCGTTCCCGGACAACGCAACTGCCAGCCGGCGTACGACAAGGGAACCTGAAGCGGTTTTTCACGACCCGGAACACGGACAAAATAAATATCACCGGATAGCTTCATCTCAAATTCCGCTTCCGGCATCCGGGTCTGACTTTCGGCCGGCACCGGCGGAATGAAACCACGCTGATAAAAGAAATACAGCATAGGAACGGTGACCCAAAATGGATTCACTTTGCCGGGACGGATCCCGATCATGCCAGTTTCATCATTGAGTTCCGGACTATGACCCAAGGCACTGTTGGGCAGATAAAGCACTTCCCCCGCAAAGGATTCTGCGGTCGAGATCAGCTCCGGACAGATATCTTCCAGCAAATTACGCAACTGGAAGGAGATATTCTTGATCAGATTGACATCGATAACACAGGTATTGTACATGCTCTCCCAACGCCAGGGATTCTTCGGAAGATCAAACTCCAAAAGCTGTTTCCAGACATCGAATTTGGATATGACAACAACCAGCGTTTTTCCGGTTCGGCTGCCAGTCTTCATACCGGAATATTTTTTGATCCGGTTAATCATTTCGGTCAGAATGATTTCCTGACGCTGCACGCGAGCTTTGCTGTCCAGTTGCGGATCATTGACGCCGCTAATCAGACGCCGGAAACGAACATCCTTGGTGGGATCAAAGAGGAAGAAAATGGTATCGGAATGCAGAAGATGCTGCGTGGTGGGATTGTCCACCAGATCCATACCCGGCTCAAAATGCTCCCCGGCATTGTCATACAATACCAGAGTCCGAGACATCTTTTCACGGACTTCCTGATATTTGGGATGATGTTCCGCCGGAGTAACCGTAAACATGAAAGGTTTCGGCAGATTGATCATCATGTTGTCCAGCAAAACCTGATTGTATAATTCCCCCTGAAGCTCCGTTTTGCGCAAGGCAACCAGAGCTTCCTGATCGGAATTCAAAAAGAGGGTTTCTTCAAAATTATTCAGCAGATGATTATTGACGGCATCGGTATCGGCGAAGGAAATGGCAAAATTGCGCGACAGGGTATTTCTTAATTCCCAGGACATACTGGTCAGAAAATAAGATTTCCCGCTCGATGTCGCCCCGACGATCGACAGAAACAAGGGCGGCATTTCACTGGCCGCCTGCGGAATGCGTAAATGGCAGCGCGGGCAAGCCATGTCCGGACAACTCATGCCGGATGCATCCAGCGCATTGCCCTCCAACGTGAATCGCGAAGGCAGAAAACGCTGCTGCGCATCCGGCCCTAGAACTGGATCCCCAAGCAGGCTCTGATGACGCGCAATGAAAAGAAATTCATCAATATCAAAACGATGCCAGCAGTGCGGACAGACAATCCCCCGGCGCCCGCTGCCGGCAATCCGGGAAATCGTTGCGGCCGGAGAATCCCCCATCATATAACGCTTTTTGAGAGCATTGGCTCTGGCATCGGGATGAAGCACTTCCGCGCGCGAAAGCGAAGGACGTTCGAGCATCACCGTGCTGGTATTGTCACGGTCACGATTGATTTTGACCGCAGTGCTGCTTTGGTTGCTCTTGCTTTCCAGCTGCCGAAGCTCCTCGTCTGTCAAAACCAAATCCACTTTCACGTTGCCCATGGTCAGACTAAGCATGCGATCCACCAGCAACTGGCTCACCCGGCGAGTATTCAGATAAATCCCATTGGTGCTCCACTGATCTTCCAGCTGTATCAGATTGTTGGGCTGCAAAATCAACACCGCATGCAGGCTGGATATCGAACTGTCACGTATCACAATTTCATTCCCATCCACACGCCCAATCCGGCAGGGAAAGTGATTGACACGATGAACGACCGGAGCCTGCCCCGGACAACGTACGCGTATATAACAAGATGGTGCATCACCCATGATAAAGAAAACCCGTGTTGCTCAACAATAAATGAAAGAAAACACAAACACAACGGTCAAATGATCAATGTGACACATTTTTCCGTTATTGCAAGAAAATACCAACCAAAATCCGCTTTTTGAAAGGGG
>JAQVUB010000165.1 GCA_028699735.1 Lentisphaeria bacterium
TTCGGTTTCTGTAATGATAACGCGAGGCCCGGGTTTGCTCATTGTATGCTCCTTGTTGTGTGTGGCGGAAAGAGACACCACACTTACCATACAGCAGGAAACCCAGGCAGTCAAGATTAATTAGGCCTATTTGATTTTTAATTGGAATTACAAAGCAAACCTGAAAAACGAAATCAGTGCCAAAGCAATTTCACAGAGGTTCAGTTATCTGAATTTGTGAAAATGTCAGTAACACTTTTTTAGCCTAAAAGGCTGCACACCGAGTTGTTGTGCATACCGCGCAAACCTAAATAAAAAAGGCGTGGTTCAAAACAAGGTTATACTTTGCGGGGGCAATTTCCAAGAGTGGGTCCTGTTGCCGCAGAAGCGATTTCTAATGGAACGGTTTCTTATGGAGTGCGTCGGCTTGCCGACGCTTTGAAAGCGGAAGCAAGCTTCCGCACTCCAAAGGGGTACGCCCGCTTGTCGTCAAATGCGTTCGTTGCCATGGAAGTTCCACCCTGTCAGTAAAGTACGGCCAAACCGTTATGACCACAACTGTTACCTTAAAACATGCTTTTATGAACCTCGCCTAAAAAAAGCTTTTTTTGCCAAAATCAGTAACTTTCTCTGGGGAAGATCGTCAATATTATAATAATCAATGACTAAGTTACTACCAGAAGTTCTATCAATGTGAATGAGTTACGCTTTGTTTGCATGATACTTGTCTCCTTTGATTGAAAAAATGAGAAATGAAAAAAAAATCAACTGAAATGGTTATAATCTCCAACGAGAAGATGGAGAGGCGGTTCATCTTCTTCGATGAGCGGGAAGCGTCTTTGTTCCCCGAAGAAGATATTATCTGAATGGTCGTCATTAATGGCAGAGACCTCACCGATGATGACCGCCTCTTTTTCGGCCCAGAAGGAGTGAAAGACACCGGGCTTCAGAGTCAGAGACTCCCCTGGGCCGATACGGAGATGTCCGCCGGCTGGAAGGCGATGGACAGTACCGTCTCCGGGAACTTCAACTGGGGTGGAACAATCCAGTTCCGCCATGCCCGGAATGCTGTTGAAAAACTCAAAGACAAGGCAACCTCCTCCCCGGTTGATAATATCTTCTGTCTTCTGGAGATGGTAGTGCAGAGGGGTTTTCTGGTTGACAAGGGAAAGCATGATTTTCTCTGCGTACGGTTTAGAATAGACGGGATGGTGGAGGATGCCGTTTCGAAGGGTGAACAGGAGCAGTCCATCTTCATGATATTTTCCCCGCCCGAAATCGGTCAGATCCCAGCCCAGTTGACAAGTCCGGATTTCAGGAAAATCCGGAGCCAGTTCCCGGTATTGCTCCGGCGACCATTCAGCAAAGGGGGGCAGGTAAAACGCATTCCGATTAAACCGTTCCTTCGCCTCACGCAGATACGGATTGATTTCACTTCGTTTCATTCCGCGTTTTCTCCTCGGAATTGGCGGATCAGCCGTTCCACATGCCGGGAAACAGCTTCCACTACTGGCTGATAAAATTTCCCTGGCACGGATGGCGTCAGGTGTCCCCGTGCCTCTTCAATCGCGTTCAGGTACGTTTTATGAATCTCTGTGCAGATGTTGATTTTCGAGATGCCAAGACGGATCGCCTGCACCAGCTGTGCGTGCGGCGTCCCCGAACCACCATGCAGGACAAGCGGAATGCACGGCAGGGACTGCGCGATTTCCATCAAGCGATCCAGACGCAACCTGGGTTCTCCCCGATAATCCCCGTGTATAGTGCCGATGGCCACGGCCAGGCAGTCAATACCGCTTTGCTCGACAAAACGGATGGCATCTCCGGGAACCGTCAAGGAACTCTCGGCGATGATTCCGCCCTCAGCCGCACCACCCACGTGTCCCAGTTCGGCTTCGACACTGACATTCCGGGCATGTGCCAGTTCTGCAGTCTTGCGCGATCGTTCACAGTTTTCCTCAAAGGACAGGGCGGATGCATCCAGCATCACAGAGGTGAATCCAGCGTCCAGGCATTCCTGCACGTGCTCCAGTGTGGAACCGTGATCCAGATGCAGAGCGGCAGTCAGATGATACTTTGCAACATAGCCCTCTACGATTCGTCGCAAAACGTCCGCACCGCCCATCGTTCCGTATTCCGCAGGACTTGCCTGGAAAATGACCGGCGCCTCGGCGCAAGCGGCGGCCATGGCGATAGCATGGACATTATCGCTGTTCCAGCATTCAAAGGCACCCACTGCGTAATGCTTCTGGCGGGCAGACTTCAACAATTCATCCATTCTGCAAAGTGCCACTCTTTCACCCCCTTTTTCGTATCAGGTTGACACAGCGGGTCTCACCGGGAAGCAATGTCAAGTAGTCGTCTGAAAAGAATGCATTGGCGGTGTCAGGAGCCCCTTTCAGCGTGGCAAGCCGCACACAGAGAGCGCAGTGCCTTCCCTGGTTTTCCACCCGGTATTCGTTGTTTTTTCCTTGAACAAGGCTCACAGCTGCCCCGCGACTGAAAAAAGTCTTGAAATCGGGGGAACCATACAGTCTGGTTGCAGAGGCTATTCCCGGAATTTCCATCCGGACGACAAGGACATCTCCTGGAGGCACCGCCTCCTTCAAGGAAAGGAGGGTCTGCGTCCCGGCAGTCAAGGAAAGGCTTTTCCGCTTTTGCAGCAGCAGCTGTCCAGCGGCGGTCCAGAGGGAAAGCCGGGCTTCGGCGGTACGATTGGATGCCGCCTGGGGAGCAACTGTACAACACCACTCGGCTTGCAGAACACCATCCGGAATGCACCAGCTGTTGTCCTTGAGGGAGAGTAGTACTGGTGCCCCTGCCTGCTTCAGGGCATAAAGTGCCTGTTTGGGAACCCCATAATAGTCCACAATGCTCCAGGCGCAGGTTGGCCAGGGTTCATTGTATTGCCAGAAAACGCTCCCCGAGCTTATAGGGAAAAGCCTTCTGTAGTGTTCGGTCATATAAAGGGCAACATCAGCCTGTGCCAGCATGGTGGCATTGCAGAACTGCTCCGTCGTTTCCACCTTGAATTTCTGAAGCGGGACATCAAAGGAATAGACGGGGCGTAAACGCGCCGGATTCAGGAAATGATACTGGAGTGACTGGCCCTCCCGTGCCTGACATTCGGCCTGCGGGATGAACTTCTGCAGGCTTTCGTAGACTGGCATTGAATTGCAGCCATATTCCGTTGCAAGTTGACGGAAATGGGTGTTATAGGAAGCGTGTTCCTGAAAGTTCCATGGACCATGCGGGCGTTCCCCCGGACGGGAGCGGTCCGGGCTGGAGACATGGTATGGGAGTTCAGGAGTCAGTTCCCTGGCAATATCCCCATACATCTTCAGAAGCGGAGCATCTGCAATTTCCCCGTAGTACTGCATTTCGTTTCCACCGCAGACCAGTGACAGGCAGACATGCCGGCGGAGACGAAGAAGAACGGAACGAGCTTCCCGGTCCTTGATCGCCAGGTACTCCGAATCATTTTTCGGGGAGTTGCTGCAGGCGTGATAGAACTCGTGCCAGACCAGAATGCCGTGGCGGTCACATGCTTCATAGAACGAATCTTTTTCCAGTTGGCCACCGCCCCACATGCGGAAGAGATTGATGCCTGCATTGGCTGCTTGAGCCACCAGAAATTGGTAATCGTCCGCAGTCAGCCGGGAAGGCATCAGATCCGCTGGAACCCAATTGACGCCGTTGATGAAAATTTCCTGACCGTTGAGCACAAACAGCAGGGGATTGGCGTCTTCCGGGGCATCGGGATTCCGTTTCATAACCAGTGCCTTAAAGCCGACCTGCCTGCGCAGAACTTCCTGCCCAGCCAGGCAAATTCTCAATTCATAGAGAAACGGCTCCCCCACACCGTTGGGCATCCAGCGGCGCAGTCCGGGAACTTTCATCTGCAACTCCGCTTCATTGTGTCCTCCATGCAGAGACAACCCCTTTTTTAAAATCACCTCATTACCTTGTCCTTTGGGAGGAAGCAACGCCACTTCCAGTGGCAATCGCCTTTCCTCAAAGCGGGATTCGATTGCCAGAGATAAAAAGACAACATCCCCTGAAAATGAAGTATGCCAGTCTTTGAGACGAACCTTTTCATAGGAGGAAACAGTGACGTCATCCCAGATGCCCGTCGGAATAAATTTTCGCGACCAGTCCCAGCCGAAGCCAAGTTGCGTACGGTGATATTTTGCAAAGTCAGCTGGGGAGTGATCCTGGTGATTAGGGGTTCCCTGGGGAGCGGGCAAAAAACTGACGGCAATCAGATTCTTTTCTTCAAATTTCACCCACTCCGTGATGTCCCAGCCGCAAGGAACAAAGGCACCCTGATGCGTTCCCAAGTAGACGTCATTGAGGAAAAACATCGCATCGTAATCAATCCCCGCAAAGTCGATGCGAACACGCCGCCCAATCCACTGCTTTGGGACTGTAAACCACTTGCGGAAAGACCATGAAGCTTTTTCCGCCCAGGAACTGCGCTCCAGGTTCCGGCCATAATAAGGCTCCTCCATCTGTTGATTTTCCAGCAGAAAAGTCCGGTCGCACCCTGGTACCGTTCCTGTCAGAGCATCCGGTGCTGCTGCGCCGGAAACAAAGCCGGCACTACGGCAGGAGTCCAGAAGCATATTCTCCAAATTACGGGAACGCCCGCTCCACGTGGAAAACTGTTCTTCGGAAAGAAAGTACTGAGCTTCCCAGTCTGAACCATTTAAAGTCAAAATATTGTTGTCGTTTTTCATTTTCTTGATTCTGAATGATTGTCCGGACATTGTGCCAGACTTGCGCGGCAGACGAGTTCTCCATGCAACACAATGTCACGGGCCGGTTCTCCGTCCAGCATCTGCATCAACAGCTCCGCACCCTTTTCTCCTTGCTCACGACGTGGTTGCCGAAGCGAGGCCAATTCGGGCTGGGATATGCGGCAGAGAATACTGTCATCGATGCCCAACACCGAAAGATCCTCGGGGACGCGTTTGCCGCAATGGCGTGCCGCTGTGAGAACGGCCGTGCCCAGCAGGTCCGAATCAGCAAAACAGGCCGTCAATTCCGGATGTTCCTGAAGAATTGCCGTCGCAACCGCAACGCCCTCTTCAAAAAAATTATGGCAGCTTCGAATGGTACCTGCAACAATGCCGTGGGTCAACAACGCATTTCGCCAGGCATTGCATTCTGTCGGACTGTGATTCGTCAGATAAGCGATATGCCGATGCCCGCGCTCCGCAAAAGCCCTTGCTGCCAGCTGACTCAAAGAAGCACGATCCACCCAAATCCCCCCGCACTCCTTGTCACCAACACAACCGCCTACAAAGACACATTTCATGCCTGGGCAAGGAAGGATGTTCTTCTTAAAGGATACAGGGTTGCCGATACAGATGACACCATCTACACCACGACCTTGAAAACCCGACCAACGCTCCAGCAACTCCTCTTCGCTATTGTAATCCCCCAATAGCACACCATAATTAGTATGCAGACAGCGGGATTCTATGCCCGCCAAAATCTCGGGCACAAAGGAACTGCTTAAATTCGCAGCCAATGCTCCGATCAGAAAACTGCGCGACATCCGAAGACCACGGGCATTCCGGTTCGGCACATAACCCAGATCATTCGCCGCCTCAATGATCCGCTCTCGCATCGCCTCAGATGCACGAATACGCCCAGTATGACCGTTCAAAACCGCAGATACCAGAGCCGATGAACAACCCGTACGCTCGCTTACATCCTTCAACAATACCATCTTTGACATGGAATGCGTTCTCTTTATAAAAGCTAATTAATCGTTTTATCATATTATAATTCACGTTTCACATCTTTTCAATCTGGCGGTAAAAAAAAATGCCAATGATAAGATCGTGAGGAATAACTGCGTCAGTGTAACAGTGTGACTGATTTTTTTGAACAACGAAAAGACACAAAATGACACAAAAAAAATCATGGAATAACGACGCATCTTTGCAGTCAAAGGCTCTCCCTGCCTCCTGCACCCTGCGGTTTTTTTGGGGAGGCGATACCAAAACTGGTGTTATGCAGTATATTATTTGTTTATACTTTTGAAAATGTATTTTGGTCAGGTAATTTTCAGGCAGAAGCATGAGTGACGGCAAACCCGTTCGCACATATTTTTTAGGTTCAGGCCGGCTGGGGATTCCGGTTGTGGATGCCCTGTTGCAGGATTCCCGGATTTCTCTGCTGGGGATTGGCTCGCAGTGTGACAAGCCATACGGGCGCCGGAAAATCATCACCCCGACGCAATTTTGTCAGCACGTGTTGA
>JAQVUB010000166.1 GCA_028699735.1 Lentisphaeria bacterium
ACCTTACCTCCTCCGGCATCCACAGGGCAGATCTGGCGGTCTGCTATAATGCTGAAGCAGAATGGATGGGCGGCAAATCAATGATCATTGACGATGTCGCTGCCACCCTGTCACGCGCAGGCTTCGATTTTGATTTCCTCCCCATTGAAACGATCTGCAATGATTCAAGCACGCAGGGAAAGCGACTCTGTGTCAACCAGGAAAACTATGGCGCACTGGTCATCCCGCAATCCGAACGCCTGCCAGAGGCTTTCCTGAAACGCATTGACGAACTGCTGGCACAGGAAGTGCCGGTTATCTTTGTCGATTCCCTGCCGGCCACCAGCGAAAACGCCACCCGGATCAGCTGCCATGCAAACTGCACCCAACTTGACCTATTACCCGCTCTACTGCAAGACACCTGTGGCAAACGCGTCCACTTCAGCCATTGGGAGCCGGATTTGCACTTTTATTGCCAGGACGACTTGTGCGTTTTCAGCAATGAATCAAGAAATCTGGTGGATAGCACAGTTACTTGCCCAGGATGGGAAAGTTGCCGTCTGTATGACCCCTGGGAAAACCAGATTTATCTGCCTGAATTCACAGCCGGTGGATTTCGTCTTCAAATCGCCCCCCGCCAGCTGCTTATCGCGCTCTTCCATTCCGATTTGCAAGCGGGGCCTTTCGATTACGCACAGCCGGAATTGCACCCTCTTCCCCTGCGCTATGACATCTCCATCCGGAATGTCGGCGATGACGATTTTGTTCTGTTGCGCCAGGACTCCGAACCGGTTAACCTGAACCTTGAGGAGAACCTGACCCGGTGCTGTGCCCGATTCCGATATGATGCGATCATTCCCAATGGGGATGCCAGCTGGACACGCCTGAACATCCCTGGTGCCGGAGATTGCGCGACCCTTTTCCTCAATGGAGTTTGTTGCGGGACACAGTTGGGGCCACAAGCCACCTTTAAAATCAACGGCAAAATCAATAATGGCCCCAACACAATACGAATCGAAACAGCAGACAACCCGTCCTACATTGATCGCAAAACTCCCTATGGGAGGCGCCTGCCACTCCAGCCCCACGGTTTCATCGGCCCGATCCAGACAGGATAATGGCCAGGATCAACTACAGAGAATATATCGACCTGGCGAGGACGTGTGCCCCGATTTGAAGGATCCACACACCAAACGACTGAGGCTTTTCATAGTTCGAAATTCATTCCGTCATCAGCGATATCGACGGGAATGGAGGTCAGGCTCCGGCACTGTTGGAGGACGCCTTCGGGATCGTTGAGGATGGTGCGCCCGTGGTGGACAAAGAGCAAACGTCCAATGCGGGCTTTTTTTGCTTCCAGATAGGAGCACACTGCCATCGGGGAATGATGCCCGGTTTCCATCAGCAAAAGATCGCAGGAATCCGTCCAGCCATCGAGTTCCCGGATGGATTCAACATCGCCGGAATATATAATTGCGCTTTCTTCGGCGGTTATCCGGTAACTGAATGAACGCCAATGCCCATCCATGGCGGGCGCCAGATGGGAATTATGGCGTGCTTCCACCAGCAGCGGAGCTTTCATCAGCACGCCATCGCTTACCCGCTTCACCGGCATGCTGAAACAGGTGGCAAAGCCCCCTTCGGTTTCGCCCAACATCCCCAGAATGGAAGCGATCTGTGAGGGTGCCGGCGTAAATATGGGCACTTCAAACGGAGAGAAATCCCTTCGCACGCTGGTCAGCTTGCGCATCGTCCACAATAAATTGGGCAGCCCACCGACATGATCCATATGCGGATGCGAAAGGAAAATACCACGCGTCCGCAACAGGTCAATTTCCAGCAAATGCGCCGTATAGGAACACCCCTCACCGGCATCAAACCAGTACAATTCACTGCCCAGCTCCAGAGTCCAGGACGTGTGGTGACGATCCGCCATCGGCTCCGTGCCTGAACAACTCCCTAAAATCGTTAAACGCATCGTCCTGTTTCTCCTGCATTCCTGAAAAAAAACTCCTATGTTACATGACCGGAGAGCCGGGGAATGGGGAGCAGGCCTGAACTACATACGCCGCCGCCCACCAAAGGGCTTGTAACCTGCAAATTGTCCCCGGTGTATTCCCCCCGGGGTAGTTACCGACCTATTGCAAAATTTTTCCAAGCGGTCTCATCCGTCAATGCAAAGCCCCCTAAAAAAATTCGTGTTTTTTCGTGTTTTTTCGTTGTTAAAAACTTGTGAACCCCAGGATAGGAATTCAGCGATCGATGAAGATACTGTTTTGTTTTTCAGTTTCGACGCTGGAATTTTTCCGTTTGATGTATTGATCCTGACCCTGGCCGTCATCGATAAAGATGGTCAGGGAGGTTCCGCCATGATAGGAATTGCTGCCGGCCGTTGCAGGACGGACACCTTCGTAGCGGTCATTTCCCTGCTGGTCGAGGAACATGCACAGGGCATTGTGTGAAACTGCGCCGAGGCTGAAACCGCTGCCGCCATGATAATGATCGTCGCCCTGTTCATCGATAAACAGGCCGATTGCCTCATCCCAGGCCAACCCCTGAGCCACTGCCATCCGCGTCTGGTAAACATCGTTACCGCCAAATTCGAGAAATGCGCCGAGAGCCTGATGCACACCAAAGCCCTGCGCATAGCGTGTGCCAATGTAGTGATCATCCTCCATGCCAGCATTTGCAAGAATGCCAAATGCGTAATAATATCCGCCGCCCTGACTGAATGTGCCCGCTTCAAAACGGTCCCTCCCGCTTTGATCAAATAAAATTCCGACTCCGCCGGAAGCATAGGGGCGAATGCCAAAGCCCATGCCCTGCCCCCAGCCTTCATAATGACCACGGGTACGATAGCCGGTCTGCTGACTACCTTTGCAGTAGTAGGAATCGTTGCCGGCTCCATCTGTAAGCAGGCCGATGCCCCGGACGAAGCCGACAGCCTGCGCATTTTGATGCGCCTCATAACGGTCATCGCCCTGCTTGTCGGCCAAAATGCCGGCGCCGAAAAATGCGACACCCTGTGCCATATGGATGGCCCGGTAAATGTCATTGCCGGACAAATCTAGCAGCATGCCGACTCCGCCAAAAGCGGCTCCCTGAATATTCCGTATTCCGATGTACTGGTCATCGCCCTGAAGATCGAGGAGAATACCCACCCCGAGATTGCCACCACCCTGGGTCAGAGTGTCTGTGCTTTCCCAGGCGTCATTGCCGGCAATATCCACCACCACAGCCGTCGGAATCTTTCCCGGAATGGATCCCCCCTGATTGTTAAAATACTGATCGTTTCCGCCGAGATCGTAAATCACCGCATAATCCTGCTGGTGAATATGATCGGTTTTCCCGGCAATCAGAATATTGCCAAAAGGGGTCTCGCGCGTTGCAACAATGGCCTTTTCTTCACTGCCGGCTGCCGCTTGCTGCAGAGAAGCCAGAAACTCCGGGGCAATCAGCTGAGCGGCAATCCGTGCCTGGTTGAACAATTCATTCCGGTCGATCTGTTCGGCCAGACGAAGCACCTGCAGTGAGCGACGAACCCGTTCTGTATCAGAATCATAACTGAGCATTTTCCAGGCAATGAAACTGTCCAGCAATTCATCGCGGTACTGCAGAATGTAATCCAGATCCGTTTGCGCGAGTTTTGCCAGCGCGGCGGCATTGCATTGAGCAGCCTTTGACAAAACCGCCTCCATGTAATCCAGATGCGCAGCCAGATCGCCACCGGAAAACGAAAGCTTCTTTGCACGCTCCTCTGCCGGCGCAAAAGACAGCGCATACTGCGAAAACGAAAGCAGTTTTTCCGGCACAGTTCCGGCTTCCTGCACCCTGCGAGTAAACGCCCTGCTGACCGCTTCCAGCTTGAAGGGATTTCGTACCAGATAGCTGAAAACCGGCAGTCGATAGCGGTCCTGAAACAGGTCGATATTCATCAGGCGTTGACGCAAATCCTGAAAATCGTCCTCCCAGCCGGCTTCG
Organism: Lentisphaeria bacterium; assembly: GCA_028699735.1. Lineage (GTDB taxonomy): Bacteria > Verrucomicrobiota > Lentisphaeria > Oligosphaerales > Oligosphaeraceae > JAQVUB01. Next base: position 3,961 of record JAQVUB010000166.1, read on the forward strand.
GTTATCAGCCCTTTGGCCAGATCCTGATGCAGCGATGGAATGTCCGCATATTCTGCGGCTCCTCCCGGCTCCTGATATGCCGCCTTTTCGGTTTCAAAATATCCAGGCAGAACGCATTGCTTTTCAACGATTGAGGATTTTTTACCGCGCACCTGATATAACTTGATCTTAAGTACATCACCCGGCTCGAGGCGTTCTCCCCGGCTGCCGGGTGCCTTGCTGATATCAAAGGTGTCTGCACGCTGGCCATTGATGCTGAGGATGATATCACCGGCTTGCAGACCTTCCTCCGATCCGGCCGCCCCGGGTACCATCGCCACAATTTTCAACAACATCTGCCCTGACTCAAAATGCTCATCAGCCAGCTGCGGATAGAAACCCGGCGAGATTTTCTGACAGGAAATCCCCCAGGACAGCTTCCCCCGGAAATCCTGCACCTGAATGTCCGCAGCAGACAAATGCCAGAGAACGCCTGTCAGCAGGATCACCACACAAAATACAATCTTCATCATCCATCCTTTTCTGATACAAAATCAATTCATCTTCGCTCTGAAAACTTAATTTACCCCTGGATAATACAGATACAACCCCGACAAACAGGAAGAAAGACACAATCAGTAATGCTCACGTAATGCGTCATTGAAACTGTTAACGGAGGAATTCTTTTTAAACAGCGAAAAGCACGAAACGACCCGAAAAAATTTCATGGAAGCGGCGTTGACTGCTAGCATGCGTCGTACTTCCCATAAAATTTTTTCGGGTCATTTTGTGTCTTTTGTTGTAAAAAAAATACCACTGTCACCCAATTTCATCTGACGTATTATGACAAAAAAAAAAGCAAAAATTACGTAATTTTTTGCGGTTGCCTTGATTTTTTGCAAATAACAGATAAACTTAATTCAATGAAGGCGGATCTCGCTTCAGGCAGGTCTCTGCTGGCTGTGTTTGTTACAGTTGCCAAGCCCGGCACAAGGAGCAAAGCAATCATGTCAACTCGTGGAAAAAGCATTAATTTATTTTTGATGGATGGCTCGGTGACCGGCTGTATCAAGTGTTCTTTGTCCAACTGGACAGGGATTGCCTATAAAATTCCCCGCATAGAACTGGATAACTGCAAAAACCGCAATGATCTCAAGCAAAGTGGTGTCTACTTTTTGTTTGGAAATTTGGATCAACCCAGCGAAGCCGTGGTTTATATTGGGCAGGCGAGTTCACGGAAAAACGGGGAAGGCATCCTGAACCGCTTGCAGGAGCATAAAAGGAATCCAGAAAAAGACTATTGGACAGAAGCAGTGGTTTTCACTACTTCGAACAATTCCTTCGGTCCCACGGAAATCAGCTATCTGGAAAATCGCTTTGCTGCGCTGGCGAGGGAAGCGAATCGCTACGGAGTCACCAACGGAAATGATCCTAATTCCGGCAATACCACAGAGGAAAAAGAAAGCGAACTTGAAGAGTTCATTGAATACGCGCAGATTGTGATGGGAACTTTGGGGCATAAGGTATTCATTCCTGTCCCCAGAAATGAAGAGCCATCGCTTGACAGCGACAAAAGGGACAGTTCTGATTCCGAACCAATCTTGTCCCTGAAAACTGCAAAAGCCAATGCAACGGGAAAACGAACCAGTGATGGCTTTGTTGTTTTTTCCGGCAGCAAGCTGGCCGCAGCGCCAACAAAAAGCTGTCCCGAAAGCATCAAGGCCTTAAGGGAAAAATATGCCGATAGGATTGATGTCAACCATATTCTGACAGAGGGTCTGCTTTTCAGCAGTCCATCTACTGCCGCTGCCTTTGTCAATTATGCCAGCGCAAATGGACTGATCCTCTGGGTTGCCAAAAATGGAATAAACCTGAAAGAGCTGGAAAACAGGGAAGGGTGAAGGCTGGGATATTCCGAGACAAGGAGACAAAAAATGATTGAATTTCAAAAAGTTTATGACCTCTTCACAGAAGTCGGGATGTCCGAACCGGGACTTTTCATGCCGTATATCAATCCGACAACCAACGAAGCGGAATGGCTGCCGACGAGTGATTCCGAAGCGATGATTGACTATGAGGATTTGGAAGAAATGCAGGAGCGCATCAACAATGAGCCTGGCTGGATTGAACTGCCGGATAAACATGAACTGAAATTGGACAGCCGCCTGCCATTGGGGTTTGCCGAAGATTGTCTCAAACCTGAAGATTGTGATCTGGTCTATAATTTCTTCCGGCATCGGGGGGCTTACAGTAACTTCCGTGCCTTGCTCGACCGCCTGGACATGAC
>JAQVUB010000167.1:0-1749 GCA_028699735.1 Lentisphaeria bacterium
ACAGCACCTTTATCGTTGAAGATCGATACAAACTGGTTCTCAAGGGACTCGGGGTCACCATCCTGATCTCCCTCTGCGCGATCCTGCTCGGCACCCTGCTCGGCTTCCTGGTCTGCCTGCTGCGACGATCCCGGCATAAAATTGCCAGTATCCCGGCAAAGGTGTACATCCGCTGCCTGCAGGGCACTCCGATCCTGGTGGTGCTGATGCTGATGTATTATGTCGTCTTCGGACGCTTCGATGCCAATGCCATTCTGATCGCCATCCTCTCCTTCGCCATGAATTTCGCTGCCTATGCATCGGAAATGTTCCGCACTGGAATCGCCGCATTGGATCACGGCCAGATCGAAGCGGCCCAGGCTCTCGGCTTTCACCGGCTGCAGGTGCTGCGACGAATTATCCTGCCGCAAGCTGCCCGGCATGTGCTGCCGGTTTTCAAAGGGGAAGTCATATCGACGGTCAAAATGACTTCGATCGTGGGCTATATCGCCATCCAGGATCTGACCAAAGTCAGCGATATCATTCGCAGCCGCACCTACGAAGCCTTCTTCCCGCTGATTGCTACCGCCCTGATCTATTTCACCTTCTCAGGTCTGCTCACATTCCTGCTCAGCCTGCTCGAGCGAAAAGTCGACCCGGCACTGCGTAAACGGGTTCTCAAAGGAGTGGAGGTGAAAGCATGATTACGGTCAAACATCTCAGCAAACAATTCGGCGAAATCAGCGTCCTCAAAGATGTCAATGCCGAAATCAAAAAAGGCGAGATCATCTCGATCATCGGGCCGTCCGGTACCGGGAAAAGTACATTTCTGCGTTGCCTGAATCTGCTTGAGAAGCCCAGTTCCGGGGAGATATTGATCAATGGCACCAGCCTGCTGTCGCCGGAGACAGACATTCACCTGCTGCGCCGCAAAATGGGCATGGTCTTTCAGTCCTTCAATCTGTTTACCCACCTGATGGTCATTGAGAACCTGATGCTGGGGCCGCTGCATCTGTTGAAGCTGAGCCGGCAGGTGGCCTTTGACCGGGCGATGAAGCTGCTTGAGACCGTTGGTCTTGCAGCCAGAGCCTATGCCTTTCCGGATGAGTTATCCGGTGGCCAGAAACAGCGCGTTGCCATTGCCCGAGCGCTGGCCATGGAACCGGAAATCCTCCTCTTTGACGAACCGACCTCCGCTCTCGATCCGACGATGGTCAGCGAAGTGCTTGCGGTCATCCGCAAATTAAAAGATCAGGGCATGACCATGATGATCGTCACCCACGAAATGAACTTCGCACGAGATGTCTCCTCACGAATTTTTTACATGGACGACGGCATTATCTTTGAAGAAGGCGCTCCTGATCAGATTTTTGACCATCCCCGGCAGGAAAAAACCAGGGCCTTCCTCCGCAAAATCAGTCTTTTCCGCTTCACTGCGGAGGGCAAAGCCTTCGACATCTACCGTTTCAACGCAGAACTCGAAGAATTCTGTATCCGGCATCTGCTCAGCCGCAAGCAAATCCATAACCTGCAGCTGATCTGTGAAGAAGCTCTGGTCAACCTCCTTTTCCCGGTCAGCGCCAAAGTCGAGCTGTCCATCGGATGTTCGGATGATAACCGCAAGACGGAAATCACCTTTGAATTTGATCGACAAACAGGGAACCCGATGGAAAATCCCGGCCCCGAGCAGGAACTCTCCTGCATGATCGTCCAACGACTGACTTCAGAGAGCAGCTTCACTTCAGAAGACAACATCAGCCGGCTCCGCTT
>JAQVUB010000167.1:1849-6223 GCA_028699735.1 Lentisphaeria bacterium
CCCAAAAACAAATGCTTAAACAGGGCTCCATGAAACTGCGCAACCTTAGCGACAACGTCCGCGAAGTCTTTGAAATGACTGGATTCGCTGATATCATGACCATCGAATAACGAAGCAGCAGTTTTTTTACAACGAAAAAACACAAAATGACACGAAAAAAATTCATGGGAAAAACAATGCATGCAAGCAGCCAACGCCGCTTCCCATGAATTTTTTTCGTGTCATTTCGTGTTTTTTCGTTGTTTAAAAAAACTGCAACGGTGATTCCATGCGCAATACATTCCTGAAATGGCTTTTTGTCTTTATCGCCACTGCTTTTGCACTGACCTTCGCAATCTCCTTCTTTGTGCAGACCCGGCAGGCTCGGGAAAATGCCATCCAATTGATCCGACTGCGGATTTCTGATGCAAGGCGACAACTGTTCACCACGGAAGAAAACCTGAAACAGATCGCGGAGATGACAAACGCGATGGCGCTGATCAAGGCAAGAGCCTTTGCCAGCTTCATCGAGCAATCCCCTGAGCTGCTCGATTCCCGGGAAAAGCTGCAGCAGATTCGCAGGCTGCTTGATGTCGATGAACTGCATGTCTCCGACCCGAAAGGCATCCTGATTGCATCGATTCCGGAAGAATACCAGGGCTATGACATGGCCACAGCTGCGCAGTCCGCCGCTTTTCTAAACGCCCTCTGCGATCCTGCCTTTGCACTGGTACAGGAACCCCAGCGCAAAGGCATCAACAATGAGATGTTTCAATATGCCGGTGTCGCCCGCATCGATCAGCCCGGCATTGTGCAGATCGGTTATCACCCCCGGCGTCTGGTGGAGGCCACCCAGCTGGCTGATATCCGGAATATTGCAGCCAGTTTCCGTATCGGAACGCATGGCGCCATCATCATCTGTCAGAACCACCACATCCTCAGCAGTGGTGGCGCAGACTTCACAAAAATCGACCTGATCGCCGCTCGCATCAATCAGGAAACCCTGCTCAAACAGAAAATCTTCACCACCCATGTCGGCAACCAGGAATTTCTTGGCGTCGCGGAAAAGTTTCATGACTACTGGATCATCGGCATCCTGCCCAAAAATGAGATGTACCTCAGCAGGAATTCTGTGGTCGGTGTGCTCATTGCCGTCGATCTGCTGCTCTTTGCTCTAGTCTTTGTTCTGGTTTCCATCCTGGTGCAGAAAATTGTTATCAATGGCATCTATCGGGTCAATTCCTCGCTGGAAAAAATCACCTGCGGAAACCTTGAGGAAAAAGTCCAGGTTACCAATACCGATGAATTCAAAGCCCTCTCCGAAGGCATCAATGCCACGGTCGCTGCATTGAAAAATGCCATCAAAGAGACCGCCGCCCGCATTGATGCAGAGTTGAAATTTGCACATGCGATTCAGGTGTCAGGCTTGCCGGAACCCAACCCGGTCTTTCCGGAACAGGTCCCTTTCACCCTGGCGGCTTCGATGAAAACCGCAAGGGAAGTCGGTGGCGATTTTTATGATTACCTGCTGATCGACGAAGACCATCTCTGGTTCATGGTAGCAGATGTCTCGGGCAAAGGAATCCCGGCAGCTCTGTTTATGATGACCAGCAAAACGCTCCTCCATAACCTGGCCGAAAAAGGCCTGCCCCCAAATGATATTTTTCAGCAGGGCAACCGGGAAATTTGCGCCCGCAACGAAGCAGGCATGTTCGTCACCGCCTGGATGGGAATCCTCGAACTGAGCAGCGGACGTCTGGAATGCGCTAATGCCGGCCATAATCCACCGTTGCTGCTGCATGCTGATGGCAGCAGCGAATTCCTGCGTATCCCGCCGGGTCTTGTGCTGGGCGGGATGGAAACCAGCAAATACCGCGGCAACACCCTGTTTCTGAAGGCTGGGGAACGCATTATCCTCTATACCGATGGCGTCACCGAAGCACAAAACCCAAGCGGGGATTTCTTTGCCGAAGAACGCATGCAACAGACAATGTTGAATCAGAATTGCTCTGAAGTCACGTTGCAACAGCAGCTTGTCGAACTCAATCAGGCTGTCACCTGCTTTGCCGATGGCGCTCAACAGGCCGATGATATTACACTTCTCGCACTGGAATTTCAGGGTCAGGCAGAAAAACGCCTGACCCTGCCGGCAAACCCTGATCAGCTTCCACGCCTACAGGAGTTCCTCGAAGAAAATCTGCTCCGGAATGGGGTTCCGGAAAAAATGCGTTCTCAACTGCAGCTGGCTGCTGAGGAAGTCTTCATCAATATTGCCCGGTATGCCTATCCGGAACAGGCCGGCGAAACCACGATCAGCCTGCAATTCCAGCAACAGCCCTGCCGCCGAATCCTGTTGCAATTCAGAGACAATGGCATTCCCTGGAACCCGCTCGAAAAAGCAAGGCCTGACATCCACTTGCCGGCCGATCAACGCCCCATCGGTGGCCTCGGAATCTTCCTGGTGCGAAAAACCATGGATGATTGCCAATACCAATATCATAACAAGCAGAATATTCTCACACTGACAAAATATCTTCCGGAAGAATAAAAATTTTCGTATCTTTTCGTGTTTTTTCGTTGTTAATAAATTCCCATGGCCATAGCGCGGAATGAGGCATTGGCTTCACATAATTCCGCGAAACTTCCGCTGGCCAGCAATTTTCCGCGTTCGAGAAAAAACAGGCGGTCGGCCTTTTGTACAGTTGACAGTCGGTGTGCTACAACAATCACGGTGTGATCTCCCCGCAACCTTTCTATCGCCTCCGTCAGCGCTTCTTCCGTCAGCGTATCCAGCGCCGATGTCGCCTCATCAAACACCAAAACAGAGGGATTCCGGTACAATGCCCGGGCCACCCCAACACGCTGACGCTGCCCACCGGATATGCGGATTCCTCGTTCCCCCAGACCCGTCCGATCCCCCGCCGGTAATTCCTTGATGAATTCATCGAGCTGTGCGGCACGAATCGCCTGCCGCAAGCGTTCTTCGTCGATTTCATCCTCCGGCACCCCAAAAGCAATATTAGCCCGGATCGAATCATCGAGCAGAAAAATCTGCTGCGGGACATAGCCAATCTGACTCTGCCACCAGGCAAGATGATCCCGGATATCAAGCCCGTCAACCAGAATCCGCCCACCGCAAGGCTCCAGCAATCCAAGCAACAAATCAAGCAGTGTGCTTTTCCCTGACCCCGTCGCTCCAACCAGTGCCACCGAACTGCCACCGGCAATCCTGAAGGAAATTCCCTGTAAGGCCGGATGCGCAGCCTGCTCATAGCAAAAATCAAGATTCTCAATGCTGATCTGATCACGGAAAACGGCAGCAGGAGAAGCCTGTACGCTTTGCGAAATATTGCCCGGTCTGTCTTCCTGCAATGCCCGCAAATCGCTGCATACCAGATGGACGGAAACCAAATTGTAACGCAGTGTGGTAAAATTGAGCATGCTCTCCGTCACGTAGCCTTTCAAACGGAAAAGCGCCACCGCAAAAAGAGCCATCATCGGAGCTATCGAGGCAAACTGCTGCTGTGAAAAACCCAAGGCCAGCAAGGTCGAGACAACCAATACCACGACGGTCACCAGTTCGAGATAAGGCCAAAGAATGGATTGACTGACCTCCAGCCAGCGCTGACTGGCACTCACCTTTTCCAGAGCACGGTGCAGACGACTGCGAAAAAACTCCTCGCACCCGGCAATCCGGATCTCCTTGAATCCACCGATCCCTTCGGAAACCACCTCCATCGCCGCTTTTCGGTTGAAGGCCTCCCTTTCTCCATGCCATCTGGTTTTCTGACGGTTCCAAAACAAATACCCGCCTGCAAATAAAAGCAGTGATAATAAGGCAAAAATAGTGATCAGAGGAGTATAAAAAATCAGCAGAAGAACCACCCCCAGCATGACAACCAGCGAACGCAGCAAATTAATGCATGAACCCAGTACCCGGTTTACCACACGATCCGTTTCCGCGACAACAGAATTGACCAGTTCCTGAGAATTTCTACGCAATAAAAAACGGTACGGCGCTGCCATATACGCAGTAAACAAACGTGACCCCAACTCAATACAACGGTTTTTCAAGATCCGCTGCTGGAGAGAATAACTGATATACAAATAAAGTGTGCGAAACGCAAAAAGCCCCAAAAAAATCAAGCTGCTCCAGCGGATCTGAAACGCGTAATCTTCCCCACCCTCAAAAAGCGCAAAAATTTTCTGCAAAGAGCGCATTAACACCGTATCGGTACCACTCCCGGTCAGAATGCCGGCAAACAGCGGCACTGCCCCCAGCGAAACCAGTTCAATAACGGTTCCAAAAATCAACAGCCATACCAGAATCAGAAAGCGAAACAGATCCTGACGGCTGAATAAAAAGAAAAGATCACGAAAAAAAACTTTCATCAT
>JAQVUB010000168.1 GCA_028699735.1 Lentisphaeria bacterium
GCATGGAACGCAGAACCCTCGATGTTAAAAACTTTTTTTCTGCGATAAAATAAAGGAAAATGTTTATTTCCAACAAGATAAAGGTTTTAACGCAAACGCCCTGAGTATCGCTATGATCGCGATAACAACCAGTAACTCTATCAGAGTAAAGAACTTCTTTGTACTTTCCATCTGCGAACTCCTTTTTTTGCCTTTTCAAAACCACAAATTTAATTTTAGCCGATGAAAATTTTCCGATTGCCAGTCTTTCCTCCGCCGGATCGGGCTTGCTTTCCAGCTGTAAAGAATGCTTCCTTCCGTGCTGTTCCAATGCTGTCCCGCCGCACCAGAAAACATGGGACGACCCGTTCTACCGGCTGTTCACTGCCTTCCAGCGTATTGATCACCAGCTTAACGACCTCACTGATGACTTTCTCCGTCGGCTGACGGATGCTGCTCAAGCTGGGAACAAAAAAATCGGCCGCCAGATTATCGTCAAAGCCGATTACTGAAAAATCTTCCGGCACTGACATGCCGAGTTTGGCAAAAACCTGGATCAGCCGCATGGCAACCAGATCATTGGTACAGATAAAACTGGTACAGGATGGATACTGCTGCAAAAAACTTTGCAGACGTTGCGGAGTAATTTCAGAATATTTCTGAAAAGTCAAAGTCCTCTCCGATACGTCGCTGACCCCATTCCGACGAAGAAACGTATCAAAGGCTAGTTTTCGCTGATCCCTTGGAAAACTTGACCAGTAACTCGCCGCCAGAACAATGTGCTCATGCCCAAACTCACGTAAACAACACAGGGCCTCCTCCACCCCAACTTGATAATCAACAAAAATCGAACGATCAAAATTCTTCCCACCCAAGTCCCCGTTGATCAGAAAAACGGGAACATAAGTGCGTAAATCCATTTGTGGAAGGTTCCCCGAAACGATGATTGCGTCACACCCGGTGTCAACCAGACGGTCACAGGCTTGCTGACGCAATCGTTCCTCCCCTCGACTGTAAATGACTTGTACCTGATAATCCAACGGCAACAATGCATCCGTCAAATAAACAATCTCTTGAGCACTTACCTCATGGTGAACAGAATCACAGACAAAGCCAATCACACGACTGCGACCATTCTTCAAACCTCGAGCCAACAAATTCGGACGATAACCTAATTCACCGGCAGCACTCTCAATCCTTGAACGAGTCGCCGCAGATGCACAACAGTAAGACTTATGACCTAAAACGGAAGATACCATCGATACCGACATCCCTACATGACGGGCAACATCAGGAATCGTTACACGATGCTTCTTCATCAATTCATGACCTCATCTTCACATACACCAAAAAATATGAAACGTTTCATATTTATAACATAATAATGCAAAAAATATTTTCAAGAGTCCTGTTGTGTTTTTTCCACTGGGGCGGAAATGCTTTTGTAATACGTCAGATGCTGGTAACCGAGGAATTCTTTTTGAGCAACGAAAAGCACGAAACGACCTGGGGTGGACTGTGCCCACAACCCCATTTTTTTAACCACGGAACACACGGAAATTTTTAAAGGTTGTTGCCTTGACGGATGAGCTTGCTTGCGAAAATTTAGCAATTGGGCTGTAATGCGCAAGGATTTCTAAACCATAAACTTGAGTATTATGGTTCAGAAAAACCTTTCTAGAATAATAAGATTTTGGGAGATAGTAAGAAAAAAATTCACAGCCATCCCACAGAGAATAGCTTCGAACGGGTTTGATATCCAAAAAAGCGAATGCATGTTATCTTATCGGCAGCTTACAACAGACCAAAGGAGGTAACATGAATCCGCTAAAAAGTACCATAACCGTTATCAAGCAGTTTTTCCAGTTCATTCCACGAAATTTGATTCCCAAGCTAGCAAAAAAACATGGGGTTGACACAAAGGCTCGAACTTTCAGCCCTACCAGCCATATGGTTTCACTCATGTATTCCCAATTAGCGCATTCCATCAGTTTGAACGACACCTGTGACGCCCTAAGAAATCACAGTGGCGTTTTGACTACTCTGCGTGAAAGCACTCCCCCCAGTCGCAATGGTCTTTCCCATGCCAACAAAGTCCGCAATGCTGACATGGCAGAGGAACTCTTTTGGGAAGTCAAGGCACAGCTTGAGAAGGTGCATCCACAATTTGGATACCGCAGCCGTCCAGGAGGGAAAGGCTACGTTGGCATACCAAGACGTTTTAAGAGAACCATAAATGCTGTTGATTCCACAACCATTCAGCTGGTTGCCAATTGCATGGATTGGGCGAAACACCGACGCCAGAAAGCGGCTGCAAAGATGCATCTGCGGCTTGATCTCAGTACTTTCCTGCCACGATTTGCCATTGTTAAGTCAGCAAAGAACAATGATGCGCATGAAGCTGCTGCTGTCTGCGCAGACCTTATGGCCGGCGAGATTACCGTGTTTGACAAAGCCTATGTGGATTTTGTCCATTTGTATGATCTGACCATACGCGGGGTGTTCTGGGTCAGCCGGGGCAAAGATAACATGCAGTATGAAGTTGTTCGCAACCTTTCAGAACCAAAAGGCGACATCATCCGTGATGTGGAAATCAAGCTGAAGAGTGCAAAGACGAATGAAAACTATGGGGGGCTGACCCTGAGGTTGGTGGAAGCATGGGTGGAAATCAAGGGTGAAAAGAAAAAAATGATCTTCATCACCAATAACTTTACTTGGGCTGCATCGTCAATCTGCGAATTGTACAAGGCCAGATGGGGCATTGAAGTTTTTTTCAAGGAAATCAAGCAAACCTTGCAATTGGCTGATTTCATGGGCTATTCCGAAAATGCCATTCGCTGGCAAGTCTGGTCAGCCATGCTGGTCTATTTGTTACTTCGTTACATTTCCTATTTGAGCGGGTGGAGAGGAACATTTAATCGACTCTTCACTGCCATCAGGGCAGTATTATGGAGTACGCTCGACATGATGGATGTTCTCAAATGTTGCCAGGGAGAAGGCGCCAGAATGCGGGCGGCACCAGAGCAAAGCTATCTGCCTGGGTTCGGTGCTCTTTTTTTTGCGTAGCCCTATGGGACAGCATGTGGCGTAAGCAGTAGTGAGGGAATGGCAATGCAGAATCCGAACGAGCAGAAAAGCTGTGGGACAGCAGCCGGAACATCCTGAAACGGAAAAAGGGTGCCGAATTCCAGTTGAGTAGATAAAATCAAAAAATCAAAAATGGGTTTTTTAAAAAACGGTTTTGTCAAGGAGAAAATCAGGCTAAATATGCCGTTTTTTGCAGCCTATGGGATGGCTGTGATTTTGGTTCAACCAATCACAATATGAACAGCATTTATTTTCGCTACTATAAACGCGCTAAAACCAAACATCTTGCCAAGGAATTTATCGAGTCACGCCCCGAATATTTTGCCCAGGGTTATGTCGGACGCGGAGGAGTGGGTACCGTTATTTTGAAAAACAACTATCCAGATGATCCAGACCTCCCACCTCAACTTTGTTATTCTCATCCAGGAGTTTCGGAGTACTATGCCGATGAAGTGGTTACTTATTTCCGTGGTGGCAACGTCCGTGGCGGGTGGCGAAATTCCGGTGGATCGAATCCGACCGATCGGACTTTACTGCCGCGCTTTCCGGGGAAGCCCTTTTTCTATCCGATCGAAGGAGGAGACAATGGTCGTTTCTGCAAATGTGAAGCTTGCCAGAAACTGCATTCAACTGCGGATCGGGTATCGGAAGCGAAATTTTCTTTATTAAGCCGGGTTGCGGATCTGGCTGCGGAGAAAGCTCCCGGTGCGGGGGTATCGACACTGGCCTACATACAATCTTTGTATTATCCGGATAATGTCCCGCTTTCGGATCATCTTTCAGTGCAGATGTGTTTGACCGTTTACGCGTGGTGGCATCCGGTTGCCCGTCGTCTGCAACATGGCGAATACAAAAAATGGATTAGCAAAGAGGCGAGCAGGCGTCCGTTAACTTTATGGACTTATTTGTTCAGCAGTTATCATGATGCAGCAGTGCATTTTGGGGGGTATCGTCCTTTTCCCGGTTTTTATCCATGGAAGACCGCTGAATTGATGCGGGAATTCACTGCGGACGGAATTCGGGGCTGGTTTACAGAGTGCCATTTGAAATATAATATTCTGGAAGCCTATGTCGCTGCCCGTATCGCCTATGACCCGAATTGCGACGCGGAGGTTCTGATCGATGAGTATTTTACCAGATATTATGGCCAGGCCGGGGGGGTGATGCGCGATTTGTACCGACAGATCGAGTCGATCTACTGGAATCCGGAGAACTGTCCGGCGAGCTGGCTTTCCGACCCGGAAGAATTTCGCGGGCCGTATGGGCGCAAGCATCCTTTCTGGGGAACTGGTTTACAGTCTCCGGATGTCAACTGGGGGCCAGTCAGTGCAGAGCGGATGCGTGAACTGAATGCCCTGGTTGACAGGGCTGTTCAGCTTGCCGAAAGTCCAGCTGAGAAGCTGCGCGTGGAGCGTTTTTGCCTTGATATCTGGGAAACGGCCCGGCGTGGGTATCACGAACAGCAGCAGCGTCAGGGACTCGGCTCCGTTGAGAGCAGTTATCGGCTCTATCAGCAGGAGGATGTGCAGGGCGACTTTGGGAGAATCGACTGGAGGCTGTTGGAGCGCCAGAAGCTCCGGGACGTGTTTGCGGAAAAGGAATTTACTGACAGTTTTGCCCTGTGTCGTGATTCAGAATATCTCTATGTTGATTTTCTGGCACCGGAAATCAAAGAGATTACGCCTGTCACTCTGAAAGTTCTTTTCAGCCCGCTGCTTTTCTCAAAACTGGAGCGGAAAACAAAAGACGCCAAACAGGAAGAGAACGTATTGCAGCTGGAATATCCTCAAGGCGCAGACGGGTCGACTGACGGACTTCAGTTTGATTTTGTCCGGGCTGAAATCACGGCTTCGGGCTGGTCGCTTCGCGGGGCCATCTCACTATCCAAACTGCCTTTTGAGGGACGCCCGGCTCTCTCTGCCAATATCATCCGGTTCTTGCCGGGACGGAATGAGCTGGCCGTCTGGCAACCGGTCTATTATTCGGAAGATGTGGATAAGATCGAATATTTTGGGCGTCTTTGTCAATTACCCTATACGGTTGAAGAGAATTCATTCTCTTTTGTCCACAAGGCTGGGATTGTTGTCGACAAGCAGGCCGGCAATGGGCAGGCCGGACGCATGTTCGCAAAAAATGGCTGGACGATGAAATTCTATATTCCGCCGGAATTGCTGGGACGCAAGAAGGTGAAAATGTACTTTCGCACCGATGTAGAGCAGACGGACGCCTGGCTGCAGGCCGGCTTGTATGACAACTACAACCGGAAATATCTTTCCCACCGGCGTCTGCAGGCTTCGGATTATTGCGGAGAGGCATATCAGGAAGTGGATCTGGGTGAATTGCAGCTGATTCACGGAAGCTATCTTTTTTTCAATTCCCTCACCGGAAATACTTCGGAAGAAGAGCAGTTTTTTTATCTTGATAAAATTGTTTTTGAATAAGGAAAGGGATTCGGATGAAACGTCTATTGTTGCTCATGGTTCTGTGCAGCCCGCTTCTACAGGCGGATGTGACGCTGGTGGATTCCGGTCGTCCGCAAGCCACTCTTGTACTGGGTGAAAAAGCCACGCGTAGTGCGCAGCTGGCTGCTTTTGAAGTGCAGCATCATATCCGGCTGATCACCGGAGCTCAACTGGATATCGTCCGAACGCCTCCCCAGGATGGCATTCGTATTTTCATCGGCAATGAAGCAGCGCAGGCGGCCGGTTTTAATGAACCGCTTCCGGAAAGTGAACGGAGCGTGGTTCATTTTCAGGATGGCGATATCATTCTTTGCGGTACGGACAGCCCGGACTACGAGGCTGTGGATTACAAGAAACATCAGACTTTTCCGAGTTTCAAAGGGAATTATTTGGGCACGCTTTTCGCTGCCTATGATTTTCTTGAGCAGGGCTGCGGCGTTCGTTTTTACTGGCTTGATGAGAGCGGTACCACCTTTCAAGCAAGAAAAACTCTGACCGTGCCGGAGTTCCGCCGGCGCCATACACCGCCGATGGATGCTTTCCGGGAAATCTATTATTACAACGGTGAACCAAAGGTCAGTCCCCGGGATGCCGCTCTGTGGAAATTGCGCTGGCGCATGTGCAGTTTTTTCGGACAGACCAATCACAATATGGCCAGCATTTATTTCCGCTACTACAAGCC
>JAQVUB010000002.1:0-13879 GCA_028699735.1 Lentisphaeria bacterium
CTCTTAAAAAATCGAGTCTTCGCCGTCATCCCAATATGGACGACTTCTCATGGTTAATTCCATTTGCCTTTGGCGCTGCCTCTCTTTGATTTCATTTTCCAATGCAAGTTGAGACAGTTCATAATTTTTACGGAGCCTTTCCTGGAAATTTTCGCCGGGATAGACAATTGGGTCGGGTACCTGTGCGTCCTTTGGGAGCTTTTTGTTGAGTTCGTCAAGACTTCCCGGCAAAGGCGGCAGATCCTTCTGTATGTCAAGCATTCCTTGTGCACAATCCATGAGTTCGGCAAGGCGTACATCTGAAAACGGGTGTTCGAGCGAACCCCGGGTATCGGGAAGACCCTTGCGCAAAATGAGAGCAAGAAGATGCATATGGTCATAAGAAGCGTTTTTATTGCCTCTGCGAAAATCGCGAAGCAGGAGATTCACTACTGTGGGCACCGAAGAATTTCCGGGCTGTTCAAGGTATCGTAATCCGATCGCTTCATCCCAAAGAACCCATTTTCCGTCGAGGCAAATTTCAAGCAGCGGATTGAGGATGTAATGCCCCCGCTGAATCCGGTATAAGATTCTCAGGCTGTATGGATTGTTGCTGTCCATCTCACTCTTGGCAAGAATCGAGGAACAGTATTGCTGCTTTTTCCGGTAATCGGCAATGATGAAATCTGGTAATAGCGAGGCCACCTGGGATGCGAAATTCGAGGTTAATGCTTCGAGCCTGGCATGTTTCCCGCTGCTCAGAAGATAGGTGTTAGTCGCCCACAACAGGTTAAAAAGAAAGAATTCCGCTTTCTGCCGCTCAATTTTCACTTCCCGATCCACGATTCTTACGGTGGTCGCCTGCGGTTCGAGCCGCTTGTAGACCTTGCAGAATCTCATATCCTGAGGATGACTGATGATCCAGCGGAGCATATAATGGAATGCGCTGAAGCCGTGGTTGTCCAGCAATTCAGCATTTGCCGTTTGATTGAGAAGTTCTTCGGCAAGCGCAGCGTCCCCCATCTCGCAGGCGATCATCAGTGGAGTCCGGTTGAAGGCGTCACGAAAGTCAATCCCGTATTTTTCAAGACTCTTGTTGAGATTCTTGCGGTTGGCGGGATTGAAAGGGACGTGAAATGCGGACTGGTAATGCCTCCTTGCCTCGTCTTGGTATCCCGCATGCTTGTAACCCGTATACAGCAAACGGGTTTTAAATCCCCCAAATTGGTACGCATGGGCATAATCGAGCAGGCGTTGCTTGGCTTTGTTGCTGTATTTTACGGGGTCCAATGCTTCCTGCACCAATTTCAAAAAGTTTTCCCGGGTTGTAATTTCCCAAGGCACTGGGACAAGCTTCAGTACGTCGCTGAGAATGCGGGAGGCCTGTTCCTGCTTTCCCTGGGCAGCCAATTTAGCTGCTTCCTGACGCCATTCATCGCTGGAAGAGGACGCTGCCGAAAGTTTGAGATTATCCTGGGTAGATTGAAGGTTCAGCAACCGGAACACTGCATGACGGCTGTCATGCTCGATCCAATACAGATTTTCAATCGCCCGGGTGACTGCAACATACATCGAATTGATGAAGAACTTGAAAATTTCAAGGGACTTATCTGTTTTGTCGCGGTTCCGGCTGTATTTCAGCTCCCCTTGTAATTCGCTTCCATCGACCCCTTCGCAAACCTCGTCAAATTCACGTCTGCTCGAGGAGACCAGATTAAAAATAATGATATTCCGGTATTCCAGCCCTTTGGCCTCGCGAACGGAAAAAATGAGCGGGGTTTTGAATACCTGGCGTGCAATGGCCTTATCCGCTTCCCGCAGAACAATCACCGCATAATGAACCGAATGGGCGGTCTTCTCATTCAAATCCTTGCGGACATTCTTTTCGTCTGGCCTTAATTGAACTTCCCCGGCTTTTTCCGAAACGCAATCGACAAGAAAATTGCTCTCCTTGTCAACCGAACCGAAGCGTGCGACCTTAAGCCGCAGAATTTGGTTGGCAGTTTCCGTCACCGATTGTGAATTCCGGTAATTCGCATGCAAAATTTTGATTTCCGCCGAGGCATCCGCAACCTTTTCCCGGTAAAAGAGTGACTTGACCGCACTCCAGTTGAAAAAATTCGGATGAACGATCTGATTGGAGTCACCGCAAAGCAGAAAAGAGAATGGATTTTTAAGGCATTTCAAAGCAAAAAAGAGTTGGACATTGGTCAAGTCCTGGACTTCGTCAACAATCAGATAATCGTATTTTGGCTGCACCAATTTCAAATACTGGTGGCAGAGAAGTGTATCCGTGTAGAGCCCATTTTTCTGCAGATACGCGATCCAGGCCAGAAAGAGATTATGAACGGCTGTGCGCTCTGAAACAGGAAAGATTGACTGTTTGACCCCGAGAGCCAAATAGTCCTCAAGGTTCAAATACCCTTTATCCGGTCTGGAGCCCGTGATCACCCCGGAAAATTCTTCAAAGAGCTGGTACGCGTCAAAGGCTGCGCTTTTGCCCTGATCTCTCAGCCAACGCTGCATGTCGGAAAATTCTGCAAGTCTTCCTTGTGGAGAATGGATACTTTTTACCAGCTCATCGAAAGCGAGGAACTCGACCGATTGTTTCTGATTATCATAGCCATAGGCGGAATAAAGCCGTCTGGCATTGTCTGCAAGATAAGCGGAGCGGGTCACATACAGGATTTCGCCGGGAAGCGTTTTGATCTTTTCCAGCGAAAGAACCGTTTTTCCAGACCCGGCACTGCCCACAATAATCAGGGGAAGGTGGGCATGAAACAAACTTTCCTGAAGTTCGTCAAAACTCAATGGACGATCCAGTATATGAAAGGTTTTGCGTGCGGGATTCCGGTAGGGCCATACGCTCACATCGGCTTCGTGAACCTCATCCGAAGATTTCAAAGACTGGATTTTCTGCTCGTCAATCACCGCACCATGGAGAAAGCGGGACTTGTCATATTCATGATTGTAGATAATTTCCAGCAGAAGAATGACCCGTTCGCCCTTGCATTGGATAAAAGAAAAAAGAAGGCGGTCCGAATCGCTTAACTTGGCTCTGTAATACGGGGCAGGCGCCAGTTTTTTTACTTCAGCCTGAGCAAAATTTCCTTTTTGCAGCATTTCGCAGACGCGAACAAATTGCGGTTGATTGCGGCGAGGTTGAAGTTCATTGTATACAAGAAGTTCCATCATTCTTTCCAGAAAATTATTACAGCAGAGGAGAGAAAACCTCTCAGGACTGCTACAACAGACCATGAGCAAGCCAAATGAAATACTCCATACTATATTCAAAACTCTGAATTTTTCCCGCTCATACGGAAAAAAAACACGGGCGTAATGGAGCCGTTTTGTGCTACTATCTCCCAAAATCTTGTTTTTCCTGAAAGATTTTTTTTGCAATGGAAACAGACTGGACACGGACTAAACACGGACGGGACACGGACTAAACACGGACAAATACGGGAACGGGGATATCCCATAAAATCCATAAAAACAACAGTCAAATTCATCCTTTCACAGGCCGTCCGTGTCCCGTCCGTGTCCCGTCCGTGTCCCGTCCGTGTCCCGTCCGTGTCCCGTCCGTGTCCCGTCCGTGTCCCGTCCGTGTCCCGTCCGTGTCCCGTCCGTGTCCCGTCCGTGTCCCGTCCGTGTTCTGTCCGTATCCTGAAACTTAGGTTGTGGGCGCCAGCCCACCCCAAGCTTTTTCGTGTTTTTTCGTTGTTAAAAAAAGTTCTTGCATTCTGTTGAAAAGACCGTTAAATTAAGGGGATCTTTTTATTGTCATGCCATTCACCCAATAATGGAGAAGAAAACAAATGTTCAGCATCGGTTATGCACAGGAAATCTTCACGCCCCCAACCGGAGTCGGTCTTGCGGGGTATTTCAATGAACGTCCCAATCAAGGGATGTATGATGATCTTTATGTCAAAGCGCTGATCATCGACTGCAAGGGGCGGAAATTCGGTTTTCTCGCTTTTGATCTGATCAGTCTGGTCAAGCCCCTTTTTGACGAGCTTGAAAAGCGCATTGTCAGCAAATTCGGCAAGGATATGCACGACAGCCTGATTCTTTCGGCGACACATACCCACACCGGCCCAAAATTCCCGCAAACGGCCAAAGACCTGGCCGAAGCCGATGAACGCACACGTTACGCTTTCGAGCAGACGGTAACGGCGGCCATGCGTGCACTCGAACGCGCAGTGATGAATCTGCAACCCGGCGAACTCGAAGTCGGCTCTGTTTTTAACAATCCCTACGCCTCTGTCCGGCGCTACTGGATGAAAAACGGGACCCTGGTCACCAATCCTGGCTGGCGCAATCCGGATATTGACAAGCCGGAATGTGATTACGACCGCAGCATTCACATCCTTAAAGTCCTGCAAGGCGGCCGTATTGCCGCGCTGCTGTGCAACATCGCCAACCACGGCGATACCGTTGGTGGCAGTCTGGTTTCGGCAGACTGGTATGGGCGCTTTACGCAGGAACTGCAGCATCAGCTCAAAGCAAGTATTCCGGTATTGGTGGTTGACGATGCTTCCGGCAATATCAATCACTTTGATTTTCACCAGCAAGTCAATCAGACCTCCTTTGCAGAAGCCACCCGTATCGGGCGCGGCTATGCAGCCATTGTCCTGGATGCGCTTGACAAACTCGAAGCGGTCTCTGCTGAGGAAGTGACTGTGCACAATTCAACGGTGCTTATCCCCCATCGCAAAATCACTGCAGAGGAACTGGCTGAAGCAAAAAACACGCTGGCAACCGTGCCCGATATTAAAAAAGAAGGGGATTTTGAGAGTCAGGACCTGGCCAACAAAGTGCCCGCCGCTTTGCGTTATTTTGCACAAAGGGTCATCGACTGTCACGAAAAAAGCATAGCGTCTCACAGCTGCCGGATTACGGCCATCGAGATCGGCAGGCAGCTGGCTTTTGTCACGCTGCCGGGCGAACCCTTCAACGGCATCGCTGCGGCCATCCGTGAAAAAAGCCCCTGCAAATACACCTTTGTCATCGAGCTGGCTCAGTCCGTTTCGGGATACGTTCCCATGCCGGAATGTTTCCCACGAGGGGGATATGAAGTCCAGGCCGGCGTCGATACCGTCGCGCAGAATGCAGCCACGGAAATCATCAACGCATCCATCGCGAATCTGTAATCAACCTCTGCCAAAAAGTTTTTATAACAACGAAAAGCACGAACCGACCCGAAAAATTTCGGATCGTTCGTGTATTTCGTTGTTAAACAAAACTTTTTGGGTCACTTTTGTTGCTTTCGACTAGCAGGGGATTTGAAAAGGGGGTCTTCGGGTTGTATAGTGAACTTTTGCTTTTCGCCCTGCAACCGTCCAGTTTTTCCTGTTATGAATAAAATGAAACGTAATATATCCGGGTTGTTTTTCATCCTTTTTGCGGTTTTTGCTCAGTCATTTCTGTATGCTTCCGCGAAATTGCAATCGGCGACCTTGCTTCAAGGTTCTTCCATGTCCCGTTTTTCGAATTCACCGGCCTATTTACACTGGTGCATTGTCAATCCTGACCCGGAAGAAACCATCGTCATCCTGCAGCTGGAGCCGGATGCCGGTTCCAGCGGCGCGATCTATTCGAACCGGATCCGGCTTGGGGCAAAGTCCAGACTGGAAGGACGCAGTCCAGTCACCATTGGCACTTCCGAACGTTATATTGTTTCACTGATTCAGCAGAATTTGCGCGTTGATAAAAATGATATCCTCGTGCGGCTGAATCAGCCCAACCGTCTGAATATCGCTGTGCTGACAGACGATGATGACTTTCCCGGTGCCAGCGAAATCAGCAAGAACGAATCCCTTTATCGGCGACTGCAGTTTTCGAACATCCGGCACAGGAATGTGCCTCATCATTTCAACGGGTTTTCTATTTTTGACCTGCTGATCCTGCACAAAGCTGATTTGACAGCCTATTCCACTTTTCAAAAGACGGCCATTCTGGATTATGTCCGCAAAGGGGGAACCCTGGTAATCAGTGCTGCGGAAACCGCCTTTTCCCTGCAGAAAGCCGGGCTTGCTGAGCTGCTGCCCTATCAGCCGCTAGCTACGCTGGAATATGAAGGTCTCAACGCTCTCCGGCAGAGTTTTGATCTTAGCCCTGCTGCGCCTCCTTTGCGTGACGCGAACGGAGATCTTCTCCCATCAGTTCTGCAAACCGTTCTGGAAGTCATGACGCCGGAACAGTCCACAGTTCTTGTGCAGCAGGCCAATCGTCCGCTGATCTGCATTGGTCAGGCCGGTCTGGGCAACCTGATTGGGCTCTGTTTCGATCCTTTTCTGATCTGCAAAGCGGATCCGGAACTGACACAGCCCATCTGGAATACTCTGATCCGCTACAGCAATCATCTTCCGCAAACCATGCAGCCGGACGGGACTGCGCGGGTGAATGAAACCCTTCAGCACCTGCAGGGATATGTCATCCCCCCAGTTTCTGCGATCCTCCGCATCTTCCTGCTTTATATGGTCAGTGCCATCCTGATATTGGGCATCGCCTTTCATTTCAAACGCCCTGCCCTGGGCTGGTGCATTCTCTGTATTTTCGGACTGTTCTACACCCTGTTTATCTTCAGGAAAGCCGGGCGCATTGCCGTCAATCAGCCTGAACACAGCTTCACCAGCATCAGCACGACAGTCTGGGATGGCAATCAGAGCGCGCTTTGCGGAACCGGCAACCTGTTCAGCAAATCCGACTGCCGCCCAACCATCAGCGCCGATGCCAAGTGGAATTTTCTCATGCCCCAGAGCCGCAGCAGCGAACATGAGGGTGGCACCGCACTGGCACCAAGCCCATTGCATATTATGACAGACTGGAAGCAAACCCGTTTGGAAAGGATCTCGCTGCAGCAATATCGTCCGCGCACGCTGTGCTGGCTGAGCAGCAGTCAAAATCACGGTCTGGATGCTGCAGAGTTGCCGCACCTGGCTCCCGATAAAAATGGCCTTCAACTGCAAGCCTGGAAAATTCCCGAACATCTGAAAGGTGTCAGACGTGCGGTTCTGGTGCTTCCAGGCGACCTGGTTCCATTACAGTTACTGAACGGCGAGATCACTAGTACCACAAGGCGTTTTGAGGGCATGGAGGCAGACTTGGTCTTCCTTTCCGCTTCCGCCTATATCCGTGCCCTTCGTTTGCCCAACCCGACTCTCTGCCTGATCTCGACACATATCACTGAAGAATGTGACCGGATCGATATCGATAACGGCAAAGAGCGCTTTTCAGGCTATGACTACCACCTTGAATTGATCCCGCTCAAAATCACTGCTCCGAAAGGCAGTTTTTCCATTGATCCAGGTTTCATCACCATGGATATTCCTCCCAAATCCATTTTGCGGCAGTATTTCCGCTTTGGCGAATTTTCCGAGATTTCGATACAGGATGGTTCTTCCCAGTCTCTTCCGCTTGATTTCAATATCCATCACGCTTTTCATGGTTGTCAGGCCGGTGAAATCCAAATTACATTGGACATCAGCAATCCGAGCGGGAAAGCCACCTTTAACCTGACCCTCATGGATCTGCACAAGCGCAGCATTGAACCCGTGCGTCGGGAAGGAAATTCCTTTTTCTTTAAGCCGGAAAGCCCGGTCATTGACCCTCGGGAAAATAAAATCCGAGTCATGCTCCGCCAAACCGGCAAATCTGAAAACGGGAATGGCATCTCACAACGCATCAATTCCTGGAAAATTCTCTCCTGCAAGGTGCAAATCGACTGTGCAGAACCGCAACCTTGAAAGATTCCGGCACGGGCATCCTTCCTGCGAATTTGCGTGCAAGCTCATCAGTCGCAGCCACAACCCTTAAAAAACTTTCGAGTTTTTTAGAGTTTTTTCGTTGTAAAAAAAGAGGCAGTCATGATACGAACAGAAAATTTGACCAGAGACTTTGGCGGCGGACGTGGCTTGCATGGGCTCTCCATGCATATTCCGAAAGGAAAAATTTTCGGATATATCGGACCCAATGGGGCCGGCAAAACCACCACCATCAAGTTGCTCTGCAGCCTGTACCGGCCCACTGCTGGACGTGCCTTTATCAATGGCATCGAGGTCACCCCGGCCAATGCCGGAAAAATCAAAGCCATTGTCGGCTACATGCCCGATAATTTCGGGGTGTATGACCAGATGAGTGTCTGGGAATATCTCGATTTTTTCTGTGCGGCCTATCATATTCCGGTGCGGCAGCGGGAAAGCCGCATCCGTTCGGTTTTGGAACTTACCCGCTCGCAACAGATGATCGATTACCAGGTCGCCTCTCTGTCCAAAGGCATGACCCAGCGCATCGGCATGGCAAAAACCCTGTTGCATGACCCGGAAGTGCTCATTCTTGATGAACCGGCTTCGGGACTGGATCCCTTCGCCCGCATTGAAATGCGCAAAACCATCCTCCGTCTGCGTGATCTGGGCAAAACGATCATGCTTTCAAGCCATATTCTCCCGGAACTGGCCGGCATTTGTGACTTGATCGGAATTCTGGAAAAAGGGCGCATGCTGGCCTTTGGAACCGTCGATGAAGTCAGCAAAAAGGTCAAAGAAAATTTAAAGCTGACGCTTATCCTCGACTCCGACAGTGCCCCCGCAAAAGCCATCTGCGAGAATTTTCCTGGTGTGCAGCAGTTGACGGCCACCGCCAATGAGCTTCATTTTCTGTTCACGGGTGTGCGCAACAGCCTCCCGGATTTGCTGAACAATCTGATCCGTAAGGATGTCCGCATCATGGAAATGAAAGAGGAACATGCTGATCTCGAACAGGTCTTCCTCTCCGTCACTCACCAGAATTCCTGATCCCGGAAAGCTCCCGTAACAGGATGCATTCATCGACCGGAAACCCGCAAAAGATAATGAGCGATGCAAAAAAACTTTTCCCTCCTTACCGCCCTGGGCAAGCTGTTCAGTAACCCGATTCTGCAACGGGAATTTATCATCGGCGCCCGCAGCCGGAAGACGATCTTCGGTGCGGCGCTGACGGTGCTGACCCTAGGCCTGATCTTGTTTTTGCTCTGGCCTAGAAGCGGCATTTTTTCTGATGCCAACAGCAATGAGCTCTTTACCATTTTCCTTGGGGCTGAACTGACCTTCATGATCCTTCTCACCGCCGGATTCACGGCCAGCGCCATCACCTCCGAAAGGGAACGAAGAACTTTCGTCATGCTGCAGACCTGCCTGCTCAGCCCGGGCGAAATCCTGACCGGGAAACTGATTGGAACCCTTGGCATCTCACTGGTTTTGTTCTGCGTATCCATTCCGGTCACGGCAATCTGCGCGCTGAGTGGCGGCATCAGCCTGCCTGCGCTGGGAAAGGCACTGACCATCGTCGCCATGTCAACGGTCGTCTACGGGCTTTTCGGGCTGGCGGTAAGCTCCCTCTGCCAGCGCAGTTACGCAGCACTGCTGGCCACTTATATTGGCATCACCGTTATGGCCGGAGCCACCTGGCTGCCATCCGTACTGCTGAAAATTCCGGCACTGCAGCCGCTCTTCCTGAAGCTGCGTGCAGTCAGTCCCTATGAAGCTCTCTTTGCTTTGCAGTTTGCCGAAAGCTATGAAATCGGAGTCATCGGGGCTTCGGCTGAAAATGTGTTCAGCTTCTTTCTGCTCAGCATGCTGGTACTGGGAGCCATTTTTCTGGGGATCTTCGCCCGTTTCATCTTTGCCCCACCCAATCTGCGACGTTCCGCCACCGTCAGTAAATATGTCGATACCCGCACCATGATCAAACGAAAACTCGGATGGCCCTTCTATCTGATTGATCCACTGCGGCGAAAAAAACCGATCGGCAGGCTGCGCAATCCGGTCTTCGTTGCCGAAATCCGCAGCAAAATTTTCGGTAATCCCAAATTCATCATTCGTGCGCTGACCATCTGCATCTGCCTGAGCATTGGGATTCTGGTGTTGATAGCTGGCCAGGTTGGTGAAACCGATCTGGATAAAATCCGGGCGGTTGCCATCATCTTTCAGCTCGGGGTTGTGGCGATCCTGGCTCCCACGGTCAGCAGCAGCAGCATCACCGATGAAATCACCAGGGATACTCTGTTGCTGTTGCGCCTGTCACCGCTTTCTTCATTCACCGTCGTCACCGGAAAAATGAAAGCCGCCCTGCTCTATGTGCTGATCTTCCTGCTCAGCAGTCTGCCGGTTTTTCTCGCGCTCGTCTATCTGGAAAGCAGCGCATCCATCGATTTTGCTGGATTGTTCCCGGGCGGTTTTTCGGCGGAAGCGTTGGGAAGCACAAAAGAAGCCTGGCAATCACTGATTGACAATTTCTGGCGG
The DNA here is from genome assembly GCA_028699735.1 of Lentisphaeria bacterium. Taxonomy (GTDB): domain Bacteria; phylum Verrucomicrobiota; class Lentisphaeria; order Oligosphaerales; family Oligosphaeraceae; genus JAQVUB01. The sequence continues at coordinate 10,260 of JAQVUB010000002.1, forward strand.
GTTGGCGCCTGGATGGGCGTTCTGATCACCACCTGTCTGGTGCTGACCGCCGGCGGCTTGTGCGCATCCTGCTTTTCTCCGGGCACCGGCGTTGCCACCGCCGTCAGCTATGGCTTTGCCCTGCTCTTTACCGCCGGCTCGATGTCGGTACTGCTGTTCAGCACCCGTATCAGCCCCGTCATCCAGGCCTCCTTTTTAATGTTCAATCCCTTTATTGCCGCGTTGGAAATCACCCTCGACAATTCCCTGGCCTCCCGGCTGCCAAGCCTCTTTGGCAACCGCCTCTGGCAAAACCACCTGATCATTTTCAGCATCCTCACGGTGGCTCTGCTGACGATCTCAGCAATCCGGGTTCATTTCCTTTTCAAAGAACAAAAATAAGATTTTTTAACAACGAAAAGCACGAACTGACACGAAAACACTTGCAAAAATAACCTGCAGAATGAATAACAGGATTTCATTATGACCTCGCTTGTCGCCCTCTACAGCAGTTTGGTACTTTTTTTCCCTTTCTGGATGCAAATCTGGGAAAAGGAACCCATTTCGAGCCAGCATCTCAATACTCAGGGACATTATGAAGTCGAGCCCCAGGTGCTTGAGAACCTCATGGAGGGCCTCCCCCAGTTCCCTGCTGATCTGCGCTGTCAGATCATGCGTGAACTCAGTGAATTTCCGATTCCGGCGCATCAGAAACTGATGCTCGATTGGCTTGCCAACGAAAAAGTTCCGGAAGTTCAAAGCACGATTCTGCAACTGCTGCAGAAAACCGACCTGCAAACAATCCCTGCCAGCAAAATAACCACCTTCCTGAATTCTGATCATATTGCCACGGTCGAAAGCGCCATTGAGCTGTTTGGACAGCTGCCTGATGCCGACTTGCACGACCTGATTCCTTTTCTGGCTGCAGGAAGCGACCCGGTTGTTCCGCTGAAACTGCGAAAATCGGCATGGAAGGCCTTCAGCAAGCATCCCGATATGGCAGATCTGCTGCAATCCCGCATTTTGGAGTTTCAACAGGATTCGTCTTTGGAAATTCAGGCTCTGGCGCTTCAGGTGGCCAGCGCCCTCCGACCGCGGTCTCCGGAAATTTCTCGCTGGCTTGATCAGGCCGCCGCCGGCCCGGCTCTGTTGCGACTGGCCGCCGCTCGGGACCCCTTTCCGGAAAATTCCACCCGTTTGCAAGGGTTGCTTGAGGACAGCGAACCCGGCATCCGGGTTGCCGCCTGCCAGGCCAATACAGGTGCGCTCCAGGAATTACTTCTTTCGGCTCTGAGTGATCCTCACCAGGGGGTGCGTGTCGCTGCGGTCAAAGCCCTTCGACTTCATCCAGATGTAAACAATCCTCAAGCGGTTGAAGCCTTGCTGAAGTCATTTTCAGACCCTTCCCGACAGGTTCGTCAGGAAGCTGAAACAACCCTCATCACCGGTGCTGAAAAGAGCTCCGGCCCGGCCAGGGAGCTTTTGCAACAAACCCTGACCAGCCAGAATCCTCTTCAACGCCTGCATGCCCTGCAGGCGCTGACCCGCCTGCTGCAACGCAGTGCAGTTCCGGCAATCAAAGCGCTGATACCTCAGGAAACGACTTCTGAAAACATCGCGGCAGGCATACTGGCTCTGGCAGCTCTGGCTCCATCCGGCAGCTGCGGAGATTTGCTGCAACAGTATTTGGAGCATCCCTCGCCTCAGGTACGTACGGCGCTTGCCCATGCGGTTGGACGCCTGCAGCCACCGGGCTGTGAACCGGTACTGCAAAAACTGTGCGTTGACAAACAAAGTGCAACCGTGCGCATAGAAGCTTTTGCAGCTATGGGATATTTTCCGCAAGGAGTTTTTGCCAATTCGCTGTTACAGTGCCTGAAAAACACTGCCGCGACGCAGTCGGATGAGCGGCGCAATGCAGCCTGGGCCGCCGGGAAACTGAATCCGTCCAGCAATGCCGAAAAAGCTCAGCTTATGGAACTGGCAAAACGCCTCGTCCTTCAGTGCACCCTTCCGGTCATTCCTGGGATGGAACCCATGTTTGAGGGATTGGACGTTATCGGCAATGCCATGCTCTCTCTGGTGCAATTGCAAAAACGCTTCCCGGAGCAAAAGGAATTTTCCGATTGTGCTCAGGTTGTTCTGAGAATCTATGAAGTTCCCTGGAAAGACGCCATGAATATGAATATGCAAAGCCGACAGATGCCGCCACCTGTTGATGCGATATCCAACAGTATGGCATTTCAGGCCAGGCAGTGGCTTAAGGGCGAAAAAATCACCACCATCGAAATCCCGTCTTCAACACCTTCCTTCTCATACAGCCCCTACAGCGAAAACCCCTGACAGAAACTGGGGTAACAGAGAAATTCTTTTTAACAACGAAAAGCACTAAACGACCCGAAAAAATTTCATGGGAAGCTGCTTCGGCTGTGTAAATGCGTTTCTCATCCCATGAAATTTTTTCGGGTCGTTTAGTGTATTTCGTTGTCAAAAAAACAACTTTTTAAATCTGCACACTTGAACAACATGTTCTATCTTGATTATGCTGCAGCCTGTCCGATCCGCCTGGAGATTGCAGAACAATATTCGTCCTGCTGCCGGCGTTATTTTGCCAATCCCCATGGTGGCACCTGCTTTGCTGAAGAATGCCGCAGAGTCATTCTTGATGCGGAAAGACGTCTTTTGGGATGTTTGGCGATTCCGGAGGAAAGTGCCCGTGTGATCTGGTGCAGCGGAGGTACAGAGGCCTTAAATCTGGCTATTGCCGGGTTGGCGGAGTTCCGCAAAATCGACAAGATAGTCTATGATTCCACTGCTCATCCAGCCATGCTTGAACCCCTGAAAAAACTTGGCAGGAATGGAACTACTTTGCTTTCTCTTTCCGTCGACCAGCAGGGGATTCTGCAGCCCTTTGGAAAGGAGAATCCCCCCCCCCCGTTTCTTTGTTGCTGTCATGTCAATAACGAAACCGGTCAGATCCAGCCCTTGTCCCTGTTGCGTAAAGCTGCCGGGGAAAAATGCATTTTTTGTATTGATGCTGTGCAAAGTTTTGGCAGAGTCTCCCTTCCCTGGGAAGAAGTTCATATTGACCTCGCGGTGGTATCCTCCAGAAAAATTGGCGGGCCTGCATCGATCGGGGCATTGATCTGCCGCAAGGGGCTCGATCTCACTGCCCAGATATTGGGTGGAGGACAGCAATATGGCCTGCGTTCCGGGACGCTCGATACGGTTGCCATCAAGCTGTTTGTTGACAGCGCGGAACTTGCCTGCCTGAACCGCAGCAAAGAAGCAAAACGTCTGCTTGAACTGAATCAATACCTGCGCCAGCATATCGAAAAACTATCCAATGGCCAATGGCCGGTTTTCTCCAGTCTCAAGGGCGTCCCTGACATCTTCAGTTTTGCTATTCCCGGATATGAAGGCGCATTGATTGCCCGGATTCTGGCTGAAAAATATCAAATTCTGATCGGTACCGGCAGCGCCTGCTCCGCAGAGAGTGCACAAACCAGTCATGTCCTTAAAGCCATGGGCGTCCCAGATAAAATTGCCCGCTGCCAATTACGCATCAGCTTCGGTTATGCCACCACAAAGGATAACCTCGATGCCTTCCTCGAAGCACTCCCAAATGCTCTCAAGGAATT
>JAQVUB010000002.1:13979-24217 GCA_028699735.1 Lentisphaeria bacterium
CAAAAATTGCCAGCAAGGTTGTACGTCAGCTTGAGATGCATTATCACATTCCTCCGGTTGGCACCGGGGAATATTCCGATCTCCTTCCACGTTTGCGCAAAGCCGGCATTGAGCGAGTCTGCATTCATTCCGCGGCCACGGCTCCTGCGCAAGTGATTCCCGCCAACCGTTGGGCAATCTCCTTGCAAAAGCTAGCGGGGGTCATCCCGTTCGGGACGCTGCATCCCGGCTATGCAAAAATGAGCGAAGAACTGGCTTTTCTGTATGACCATGGCATCCGGGGAATCAAACTGCACCCGGATTTTCAGGGGTTCCGCCTTGATGCCCCGGAACTGCTGCGACTGTTTGCTGCAATGGAGGGAAAATTCACCATCATGGTTCATATTGGGGACCTCCTGCCTCCGCAGCAGAATCCCAGCTGCCCTTTCAAAATTGCGGCGATAAAAAAACGTTTTCCCGGTCTGCAGATCATTGCCGCGCATTTTGGTGGATATCGTCATTGGCAGTATGTACTCGAGGCGATGCAGGGACTGGAAATCTATCTGGATACTTCGAGCTGTCTTTTCGCCATCCCGGAAAACCTGCTGCAACAAATCTACCGTTCCTTGCCAAAACACCTCTTCCTTTTTGGCAGTGACTATCCCCTGTTTGATGCGTCAGCAGAAATGGCTCGGCTGCAATACCGCCTCCACCTCTCCGATCGGGAACTGGAAACGATCCTGACCAATGCCAACAACCTGGGACTGTGCTGATGGGAAAAATCCGTGCCGACCAATTGATGGTGGAATTGCAGCTGTGCGAATCCCGCAGCCAGGCGCAGCGTCTGATCATGGCCGGGGAAGTCCGCCTGGGTCCGGATCAGCTCGTGCATAAGCCCGGTCAGCTGCTGTCACCGGATACCAGTCTCTTTCTAGACCATGAGCCAAAATATGTCAGCCGGGGAGCCTTCAAACTGCTCGCCGCACTGGAACAGTTTCATCCGGATCTGCAGGGGGTTACCGCCCTCGATCTGGGCGCTTCAACCGGCGGATTTACAGAAGTACTCCTCGAACATGGCGCTGCAAAAGTCTATGCTGTCGATGTCGGTTATGGTCAGCTGCATGACAAGTTGCGCCGCAATCCGAAGGTCATCAGCATGGAACGTACCAACGCCAGGGATTTGAATGCAAACCTGATTCCGGAGCCGATCGGCATTCTTACCGGCGATGTCTCCTTCATTTCCCTGACCAAAGTACTGCCCCCCTGCGCAGCACTGCTGCAACCCGGAGCCTGGATCTTCGTCCTCGTAAAACCGCAATTCGAAGCCGGACGGGAGGAAGTCGGTTCCGGTGGTGTGGTACGTGACGAAGCGGTGCGCCTGCGTTGCGTTCAGAAAATCCAAGATTTTGTGGTTCAGGAATTGCATTGGACTTGTTCGGGGGTTGTGCCATCGCCGATCAAAGGCCCCAAAGGGAACCAAGAGTATGTCGCCGTTTTTCGAAAAGATTTTTAACCACGAAAAGACACAAAATAACTTGGGGTTGACTGGCGTCCACAGCCCATAGTTATCAGCTGTCAGCCGTCAGCCTGTCCATCAAAGTCAATCGTCCATCGTCCACGTCCATAAGGTCCATCAGGTCCATAGGGTCCATCAGGTCCCTCGTCTATCGTCAATCGTCCCTCGTCTATCGTCAATCGTCCCTCGTCTATCGTCAATCGTCCAAAAACCTTCTTCGAAAAACAAGAAGTTGGGTCATACTTCGAAAAACAAGAAGTTGGGTCATAGTAGTACGAAAAAAATTCATGGGAATGGTCTCTGTTTGCAAAATTGTATCGAGCGTCCCATGAAATTTTTTCGTACTATCATTACATTTCTTTTTGAAGAAGATTTAATGGACGAAAGACGAAGGACGATGGACGATAGACGAGGGACCTGATGGACCCTATGGACCTGATGGACCTTATGGACGTGGACGATGGACGATTGACTTTAATGGACAGGTTGACGGCTGATAACTGATAACTGATAACTATGGGTTATGGGCGCCAGCCCACCCCAAGTCAGTTTGTGTATTTCGTTGTAGAAAAAATGAATAATCTTCCTTTTCCAGCTTTAAAACGCCAGGTCTGCTGCCGCTATGAAGCAAGCGGCGAAGCCCCCCTGCTTGATTTTCTGGCAAGCCGCTTTCATTATCTTACCCGTGAAGCCTGGGCTGGACAGATTCAGGCCGGTAATCTTTGCATCAATCAGCATCCCGCACAAATCGATCAAATCCTGCAATCAGGCGCTTTGCTGGAATTCAGCCCCCGTGAATTGATCGAACCACCCGTTTCCTGGGATATTCATATCCTGTTTGAAGATGAGCAGGTTCTGATCCTCAGCAAACCCGGCAATCTGCCCTGCCACCCGGCCGGGACCTTCTTCAACCATACCCTGTGGGCCTGGCTGAAACAATCAGTAAAGTTGCCGGAAGTGCATTTCTGCAACCGGCTCGACCGGGAAACCTCTGGTCTTGTCATTGTCGGCAAAAGTTCCGATGCAGCCAAACGGCTCAACCGGGCTCTGCAGCAATTCGATGCCTGTAAAGAATATCTGGTGCTGGTACAGGGAGAATTCCCGGCCAGCCTGCAGTGCAAGGGCTGGCTGATACCCGACGCAAACAGCCCAGTCAGAAAAAAACGCGCCTTCCTGGAAAATCTGCCAAAGGAGCTGCCCCAGGCCGAATCCGCATGCACCGAATATACGCGCATGGCATATCAGCCTCTAACCAACATCAGCCTGCTGAAAGCGATTCTGAGAACCGGCCGCACGCATCAGATCAGAGCCACTCTTTGCAGCCTTGGTTTTCCGGTCATTGGTGATAAATTATACGGAGTGGACGAACGTCTCTTCCTCAAACTGGCCAGCGGAAGCTTATCCCCTGAAGACCAGGCCAGGCTTCTCCTGCCACGGCAAGCTCTGCACGCCTGGAAAATCTCTTTCCGCGTGCCGGCACAAAACACTCCTGTTCAGTATAGCGCTCCACTCCCACAGGACTTGCGTGATTTTCTGAAACAGCACAATCTGCAAATACCGCTGTAGCCCCCGATGAAAGGTTTCAAGCCTATGACGCTCAAGGAAAAAATGGCCGCCGGCCTGATCTATACGGATCTTGACAGCCAGGAACTGGCAGCAGAACACCGCCATTGCCTCGAAATCCTCCATGAATTCAACCAGTCCGCTCCGGGCGAAGTCAAATTACGCACAAAATTGCTGCAGAAAATCCTCGGCAGCTGCCCGGAAGATTTCTGGATCGAGCCGCCCCTGCGCTGTTCATACGGTTATAATACCTTCATCGGAAACCACTTCTATGCCAACTACAATCTGACCATCATCGATGATGTCAAAGTGGAAATCGGAGAACATGTCCTGATCGCTCCCAATGTCGTCATTACCACCAGCGGTCATCCCGTGCATCCGGACTTGAGACTCCACGGCGGACAATTCTCACGACCGATAAAAATCGGCAATCACGTCTGGCTCGGCGCAAATGTCGTCATCCTGCCGGGAATCGAAATCGGCGATAATTCGGTCATCGGTGCGGGCAGTATCGTTACCAGAAATATCCCACCTAATGTAGTAGCCGTCGGAAATCCCTGCAAAATCCTGCGGGCAATCACCGACACCGACAAAACCTGATTTTTTAACCACGAAAAAACAGGTTTTGTCGGCACTCGATATTGATCGGACAGGAATTGCAGTCCGGTTTTCGGGCAGTGCAGCAATAGCGTCCGTGGAGAAGCAGATAATGGTGTGCATTCAGCAAATATTTTTTGGGGACGACCTTCATTAATTGTTCTTCGATTTCGTCCGGCGTTTTTCCGGAGGCCAGCCCGGTTCGGTTGGCGACGCGGAAGACATGCGTATCCACTGCAATGACCGGCTGGCCGAAACCGACATTCAGTACCACGTTGGCGGTCTTGCGCCCAACCCCCGGAAGGCGCAGCAGATCTTCGCGCCGGGAGGGTACCTGCCCGAAATGGTCCCGTAATAAAATTTCGCAGATGCCCAGGATGGAGCGTGTTTTAGCACGGAACAATCCGATCCTCCGGCAGCATTGTTCCAAACGCTCTTTGCCGAATTGCAGATAATCCTCTGCAGTGCGGCAGGTTTGCCAAAGTTCCGCAGTGACCTTGTTTACTGCTTTATCAGTGGCCTGTGCCGAGAGAACCACCGCAACCAGCAAGTCCAATGGGCTGGCAAAATTCAATTCGGCTTTGGGATTGATGTTTGCTGCCAGCTTGGCAAAAAGCGCATCAATTTCCTGTGCCGTAAACTTCTTTTTCATGAAATTTGGACCTGTTTTTTAACAACGAAAAAACACGAAAGGAGACGAAAAAAAATTCATGGAAAGTACGACGTCTGAAACTCAGTCAAAGCAATTTCCATGAATTTTTTTCGTGTCATTGCGTGTTTTTTCGTTGTTAAAAAAAATTAAGGCACACCTGCATTTTCATAGACCGTCAGCTGGCAATCAATATTGCCATTTTTGAGCGGAAAAGTGGCGGCGGGATTCAGTTTAATATTCCGGATGCACTGCGGGCTGCCTGCCAGGATTGCGCAACGCCAGCCGACAAGGCGATGTACGGCCGCAGCGAGTTCCTGATACAGGCGGTTTTCGGCATCCAGGCGCACCCCATAGGGTGGATTGGTAATCAAAAAGCGCCGTTGCCCTTCTCCCTGCAGTTCCCGCAACTGCATCTGCCGGAAGCTGAGATTGAGGCCAGCGGAACGGGCATTAGCCCGAGCGCTCTCAAGAACCTTCTCATCCGCGTCAAAACCGGTGATACGGGGGTGCTGACGGGTGGCTTCGCGGCGCATCTGTCCGCGCAAAGCTGCCATCTCGCCGGCCTCCTCAGATCCGAAATTTGCCCATCGTTCGAAGCCGAAACGCTCCCGCCAGATACCCGGGGCGATATTGGCCGCCCAGAGTGCCGCCTCGATAACCAGAGTACCGGAACCGCACATCGGGTCAACCAGAGGGGTTTTGCGATCCCAGCCGGAAAGTCTCAACATGGCCGCAGCCAAGGTTTCCTTCAGAGGGGCCTCGCCGCCGCTAAGGCGATATCCGCGTTTGAACAGGGGCTCACCCGATAAATCCAGATAGACCGTCGCTTTACCACGACTCCAGTAAACAAACGCGCGAACATCGGGATCATCACGCGATACACTCGAACGAGCCGCAAATTCATCACGCTGACTGTCAACAATCGCATCCTTCAATTTCAAGGAAATGAAATTCGGATTTTCGGGACAGCTTTCGTGCACATAAGCAGCTGTGGCGATCGTTTGTTTTGGCGTAAGGTACTGCGACCAGGGCAAGGCACGTGCCCCGGCGTAGACATCGTCCGCAGTTTCTGCAGCATAGCGTCCCAGCACCAGCATGACCCGCTGACCGATCCGGGTCTGTAGGCAGGCTCGCCAGCCATCCCGCATTTCGCCGAAAAACGGGATTCCCCCACGATTGAGCCGCACCTGAGAAAAGCCCAGCTCGCAGAGTTCATCGCGCAGAACGCTTTCCGTTCCAGGCCCGGCAGTCACATAAAATTCCATGATCTTTGTATCCATTCGGGTCAGCTGCCTTTACCCTTGCTTTTACCTCGATGCCGCACCAGCTCCAGTTCCCGCTGAAAAAGATGACCGCGTTGCATCAGTTGAAGAATCTTATCCTCGAGTTCCAGCCAATCCTCTTCTGCGGGAACCGGGCTTGAATCCCATTCTTCAGCGCCTTTCAAGCGAAATTGCCATTTGATGGTATCAGCACGAAAACTGACCCGTATCTCCCGCCTTCCTTCCGGATAATTCTTATCAACCCAGCCGATTGGTCTTCGCATTTCTTCTCCTTAACGAACTCCGCCAGCTTTGCGAAAAGCCTGCTCGAGATCGTCGTCTGTAAAACGTCCGGTCAATTTGATGATCAAAACTCCCCCGGAATTGTAAAACCAGAATTGAGGTAATGATTCCAGGGAATTTGCCCGGGCAACCTCACTCTTCAGCGAGTCGATCAGAATCGGAACATATTCCGCCGGGCGGGAGCTGTCCTCACATAAACGCTTCGCCAGGTTTCCCTGCCGGGAATTGACCGACCATTCCGGCGAGGTGAAATGTAAAACCGAAATCCGGCCAGGAGAGACAAATTCCTTGGCGTCGCTTTTCTTTCCGGCGAGTTTTTCCGCTTTTTTCAGGCGCTGTTCTTCCATCCGGGTCATGTAATGCTTCATATCCAGCTCGACTTCAAGCTGGTGCAGTTGCAAAAGCGAAAGCTCCTGGTCACTTGTTTCGCCGGAAAAACGGATGTGGTACTTTCCCTCCTGCATTCCTCGGAAAAGCCCGCTTCTGCCTTGCTTCCGATTCCGTTTTTGAAAACAGCGGACTTTGACCGCTTTGTCAAGCGTAATTTCCTTGACTTTTCCGGCAACGAATTCCTGGGGAGTCTCTTCGCCATAGACCTGGAATGATATCTTGCTGCGTTGGGAGATTCCGAGAAAGATTCCCTTCACCGGTTTTCTCCCATCCAGATGCAGTTCATCAGAATGCAGCAGAGGAAGACAGGCCACCATGAGCAAGAAGTATATTCGCATCGGAGGGATTTTTTTTACAACGAAAGACACTTACGACCCGAAAAAATTTCATGGGATGAACAACGTATTCCCGCAATCAAAGCCGCTTCCCATGAAATTTTTTCGGGTCGGTTTGTGCTTTTCGTTGTTCAAAAAAAATCCTTTTTAACAATAATGCCGGATTGCACACTGTTTTTTCGCTTCTTCCGTCACCCGTACCACTTCCAGAGCCTCTGCGGTCTTGATTGGGAAAGGAGCGCCTTCCCGAATGCTTTTGTAGAGGTGTTTCCAGATATGGTGGGTATCGACCCCGTCTTTGGGTTCAACCATGATGGTTCCCCAGCGCCAAGCAAGTGGATTATTCATTGTCCCGGCGGCGGGTTCACCAGGAAGAATAGCGGGTGTGTCAGAACTGGCAGCCGGGCTTTTGACTTCCTGGCCGGGGGTAACCCAGCGATAACTCAATTCCTGATCATCTTTACAGACCAGGGTTCCCCGTGTTCCATAAACCGTGAAGATCGGCTCATCAATCGCGCAGGAACCCGATATCTGGATATCAGCCAAACGCCCGTTTTCAGAGCGCAGCATAATCCGGAAGTGGTCTTCCATATCACCGGCGGCGACGACGTGTTTGCGGTCACACCAGATATCTTTGACTGGGCTTTCCAGCAATTGCAGCGCCTGATCGATCAGATGCGGCCCCCAGTTGTTCATCTGGCCGCCGTCGCATTCGCTGATGACCTGCCAGTCATTACGCAACTGGAAACTGAGACGGCGCAACTTGATTTCAAAAACTTCACCAATGCTGCCGGCGGCAATCAGCTCCCGGATAAAGGTGAAACCGGATTCAAAACGCCGGTTGTGCCGGAAAAACAGCTTGCCAGGATATTTTTTGTCGGCATCCGCCAGCTGCAAAGCTTCCGCATAGCTGACCGCTATGGGCTTTTCCACCAAAACATACTTGCCAGCTGACAAGCCTTGCAAAGCATGCTTAACATGATCCCCGGAACGGCTGGCAACGGTCAGCAATTCCACTTCCGGATCCGCAAGCATCTCATCGATGTCGTGATAGGGATGGGCACCACAACGCTTCTGAAGCTCCTCCGCACGATGATACAAGGGATCTGCCCCGGCGACAATCTTGTATAAATCCGGATACTTCGACATCTCCGGAAAATGCATATTCATGCCGGCTCGACCCAATCCCAAAATTCCAACTTTAATCTTCTTATCCATCATTTCATCTTCACTTTCCTGCGATGTGCCATCCGACAAAAATTCAACCCGCCTCTTGCGAGTTTGCAACTGTCAGCAGCTGGTTACAAACTTGTCAAAATGAATGTTTTCAGCGGGCATGCCACGTTCCAGAAGGACTTTCAGGCAGGCTTCCAGCATGCCGGGGCTGCCGCAAAGATAGGCTTCCATCTCCTGACAATCGGAATAATGGCGCCCAACCACTTCTGTAATCAAACCGGTCTCGCCCTCCCAGTTGTCTTCCGGAAGGGGTGCACTCAACGCGGGTATGAATTGGAAATCCGGCAATTTGCTTTCCAGAGAAGCCATCTCTTCGGTCAAATAGAGATCCCGGCGACTCACTGCCCCAAAAAACAGACGTGCTTTACGAGTCACTTTCCGGGTACACATATCTAGTAAAATACTTCGGATTGCCGACAGACCGCTTCCGCCAGCGATAAAGATGGCTTCCCGGTTGTTGGGTTGCAGATGAAAATCGCCATTGGGGCCACGCAGAGTCAGCATCTCCCCGACTTGTGCCTTCTCAAAAATCCAAGCGGTACCTTTTCCACAGGGATTTCTGCGGATGATAAAATCGAGATTGCGTTGATCTTTAGGATCTGAGGCAAGAGAAAAAGAGCGCAGATAGGGTTCTGGCCCGCCATCATACGGGGGAATCACCCATTGCATCCAGCAACCGGCCTCAACCCGTATCAAACGCGGCTCGACAGCCTGACAGCGCAGCAGCAGAATATCCCTGGTTAACGGAAGCTTTTGCGTGATCTTGACACGGTATTCCCCAACTGAATAGTAGGAATGAGGAATTTCAATCTGCAGATCCCCCTCAACCTGCGCTTGGCAGGCCAGGCGCAGGCCACGAGCCAACTCCGTATCACCCAACAACTTCTTCTCCACATCAGAAGGTTTACTGCACACACCCGCTCGAACTCGTAACCGGCAAAATCCGCATTTTCCCTGGCCGCCACAGGCCGTAGGGAGATAGAGGTTCTGACGTTTCAGTGCCTGAAAAAGGGTTTCGCCAGCCCCGGCATTCAGAATCCGGTCGCCAGAATTGATATTAATGGAAAATCCAGTTCCCTGCTGCATACACGCATACTCCAAAACCCAAAAGTCCAAACGGAGCAAACTCCGCCTGACACCTGATACGAAAACCCTGCCAAACAGCTTTTTAGACGCCCTCTAACTATACAGTCTCAAATGCCGTTTTGAAGCCCGAACACCACAAAAAACCGCCAGCAAAGCTTTTTTCACCTGACGCATGATCACAATAAAAGGCACGCTTGATTTTTCCCGGAGAAAAATTATAGTATTTGTTTTGATTGTCAAAAAGTTAATGCGCTATGAAAAGCCTGCCAGTTTTTGACTTTTTCGAGGGTCTTTTGGGAGTTTCTTTATATTCAACATTCATTTAAGCGATAATATAGGTTTCAGTGATGCCAACGTACGAATACAAATGTGATGATTGTGGATATCGTTTTGAGAAGTTTCAGCGCATGACGGATGCTCGTCTCACGGAATGTCCGGAATGTCAGGGAGCCGTGCGTCGACTGATCGGTGCTGGAGCCGGAATCATTTTCAAAGGCAGCGGATTCTACTGCACGGATTACCGGAAGTCATCCGAACCTGCAAAAGCGCCGGAAGCTTCTTCCAGTAGCAAGCCTGCCGCAACTCCGGCAGCCAAGTCCTGAAAACCAAACATCATCCCTTTTTCTTTTTTTAACAAGGAGAACCCAGCAATGCTGCAATGTCCGAAATGCGGTACCGATAACCTGCTTAATGCTATCTTCTGCCGCGGTTGTGGAGAACGTCTGGAACTGGAAAATCTGACCCCGGAATCGTTTCAGGATAAAAAACCAAGCAAAGCCCAGCGCATCGCACGAATGGCCAACATCGTCATTGGGATTGCGCTTACCCTGCTGATCGTTATCGTGGCGGTCGGAGCATTATATCCGGTCAGCGGACGCATCGAAATCGCCGAACCGGGTGCTGAAGCACTGAAAAATTACAATACCCTTTTGAAACGCGGCAAAAAACGCTCTTTTACTTTCAGCAATGAGGAAGCCACAGCTCTGGTAAACAAACAATTCAAATCGTTCAGCGGCACAGCAGGAATCCCTACCCCGGAATCCGTCAGTGTTATTTTCCAGGGCGATGGCGATGTCAAACTGATTCTCAGCGCAAAATTAAAAATTGTCAATCTTCACACCACAGTGATTGCCACACCGACGTTCTCCGCCCCGGGAAATATGACCCTGGAAGTCAAAAGCGCCAAACTGGGCTTCCTTCCTTTGCCGGAGGCTCTGCGGCCTAAACTGACAAACAACTTCAAGACGATCGCCAAAAGCACGATGGAAAGCGCCCGAACCCGGATTGCCAGTGCGACAATACTGGATGGCAGTACCACC
>JAQVUB010000169.1 GCA_028699735.1 Lentisphaeria bacterium
GGCAAATCCGTTTCCGAGCTGATTTTTGTTCATCTTCTGGAAAGCGGGGTTGCCAATCTGGTCGAGCGTGCGGAGCTGGACAAGGCGCTCAATGAGCTGCATCTGTCCGCAGTTGGTCTGGTCAGTCCTGAGTCACAGTTGAAGCTCGGTCGGCTGATCGGCGCCAAAATCCTGATTACGGGTTCGTTATTTGAAACGGCCGGCAAAAAATATGCGGTTGCCAAACTGATTGGCACGGAAACCAGCCGGGTGCTCGGATGCAGCGTCAGCGGAAAAGGGGATTATCCGGAATTTGCACCGGAACTGGCTGCCAAAATTGTTGCGCTTTTGCAGAAAGACAGCGAAAAACTGCTGCCGAAAAAAACGACATTCTTTTCGGCAGCGGATCGTTTGGCCGAGGTCAAGGGCAAGCAGCGCCGGGTTTTTCTAAAAGTGGATGAAGACCCCGGCTTGGCGGTGCCGGATCCGGCCTCAGAAATCGAGCTGAAAAAGCTGTTGCTGGCTTTAGGTTTTCAGGTGGTTGAGCAGCGATCGGAGGCCGAATTTGCAATTCTTTGTGAGGCACTTGCCAGCAATGCGGGACAGTTTCAGAAATTCAGCAGTGCGGCGGCCCGGGTCGAGTTGTCGGTATTCCGTGTTGAAAACAATGAGCTTCTGGCTGCGGGTGCCAGCAAAGAGACCGTGGCCGGGGCGACTTACATCATTGCCGCCAAGGATGCCATCGGCCAGGCAACCCTCCGGCTCGCTGCAGATTTGCTCGACTGCCTGAAATAATTTTTTAACAACGAAAAAACACGAAAAGACACGAAAATTTTTTTATAGAATTGTTGCTTTGACGGATGGGATTGCAAGCGAATTCGCAGTCAGGTCTGTGGGGCTCTGGAACTTGGTACGAATGGATAAAATTCACCGGCAACTTGCAAATTATACCGCTATCGGCATATTCCATGTATTGGCTGTGCTTGTTCTGCAGCTTTGTTCAGGTGTAGTGGCAGCACCACAGAAGCTGGCTTTGGCTGGACCCGCTGAGTATGTGGAGCCAGTGCTGGCGCTGCTTTCCGGCACAAGGGAATTCGAACTTTTCGAACGAGAGGAAATTGCCCGGGTATTACAGGAGCATCAGCTGTCTGCTGGTGGCCTCTCTGGCACTGCTCTGGCGCAATTGTTTCCGCATTGTGATCTGTTTGCGGTCATAACTGAAAAAAGGGTTGTGGTTTTTCAGGCGAAAACCGGCTTTCGCCTGATTGACAGCGTGCATGATGGCGATGCGGAACTTATTGCCGCCGAAATTCGCCGCAGTGCCTTGAAAGTGGCTGTTCAGGCACCGCTTTTTCTGGCAACGGTTGCTTTGCGTGATGTAGGGGTGCCGGCACGCCAAGCAGGAAGTCTCGAAGATTTTGTCACTGGTATCGAGCGAGGCTTGCTTGCCGATCCGCGCATCCAGGTGCTCGAACGCAAACGTCTCGGACTGGTTCATGCGGAACGCGAACTGACTCGTGCCAATCTGTCTTTGATTCCCTCTGCAATCTTGCTCACTTTTGAATTTGAACCAGTCCAGGACGGAGACCGAATTCGGGTAAAAATCCTGATGCACGATCTGGCCGGAAATGAAAGCGGACGCGTCGAAACAGCCGATATTTCCCTTGCTGCCGGCGAAATTCAAGGTTGTGTGGAGGAAATTCTGGAAAAAATCGAGATGGCCAGGCCGTCAGTCAGCCGCAAACAGGAGGCCTTGCGTTTTTTTAAGGAATATGAACAGATGCTGCGGGCTGGAAATGTCGACCGGAAAGCTATCCTGTCGCGGCTGGAAGCTGTTTTGACTCTTGAACCGATGAATTTGCAATTCCGGAAAGCCGAACTGTATTTTCACAGACAGGGTCTGGTGGACTGTCCGCCAGGTCAACGCCTTGCCTTGAGCCGGGCGCAATTCCAACGCTGCATGAAAATCCGTGCGGACTTTCCATCGCATCCAGAGGCACTCTGGGATATTAATGAGTTGCATGGTTATGCCAGTTTACCGGGGCTTGGGGACCTTTCACCAGAGGATCGGCAGGGGATGCTTGCGCTTTGCAAAGAAGCTCGCCCTTATCTGTTGAAAGAGCTTGCTTGGAAGCGTCCAAACAAACCGGACACGCCGGGCAGTATCAATGCCATGTCCAATGAGGCGTTGCTGCTGCAGCAGGCTAATCGTCCGCAGGTTTATTGCGATCATGCTGCCTGGCTGAAGGGACGCCTTGAAGATGCGACAAAGTTCTTGCAGCGGGTGATCGATTTTGCCGCACAAAATCCTGGGCAGGGCGCTGAAATTGCAAAGAAGAAGCTGGATTGCCCTATTCGTCTGGATGAATGGAAGTATGGCACTGGTACGCTTAGAGTGCGGGAAATCCCGGTAGTGCGCGGGATTTTTCTGGAATATTTCGCCAGTTGCGGGGATTTTCTTGCCTTGGCGGAGCAGTCTCCCTTTCGTGAGGCAAAGTTGGTGGCGGCCAGCTTGAGGTTTCAGCACAGGGTGCTCGCCGAAAAAAATTGTTCTTCTGAACAGTTCAAGCGTTTCCTTTTTGAATATTTATCGGCCGTTGACCGGATTGATGCCAGTATCCTGCAGATGCCCAATGTACCCGGAGACTGGGGGGATGGCGCCAGCAGCATGACCTTTAAAGACTTGCTGGAAGTGCTTGGTCTGAAGCTTGATGCAGCGAAGTTGCGCGTTGAATGGCAGAAAGCGAACGGGCGGGCGACCGATTGGGGTCTCTTCTATGAGGCCGCGATGGGTGGGGATTATGAAACCATGATCAAATACAGCGAGGCGGCACGTCGCTTCAATTATCAACGCCTGACCAAAAACTCGGTGGCAACTCCTCTTAGTATGTGTGTTTGGCAGATTTTTAACCCCGAAAACCAAAATCGGGATGCAGGGTTGAAAGCCTTGCAGGCACTCAATGCTGATTTTACCGTGGACTATGGGAGATGGTCTGAACGCTACGATCATCACGGTTTGCAACTGGATGCAGCGGCGTCGTTTGGTGACGAAATATGGTTGGTCTTCCATTCTTTCGGGGCTGTGCAATTCATCAGCCGCTGGGATGATCCGGAACTCCGCCTGCCGCTTTCTTTGAAAAATTTCCGTATGCCGGAAGTGCAGTTGCATTCGGACAGTGTTCAGGGCACAGCTGTCGATGAAAATCACATTGTCATTGCCGAATCAAAGAAGCGGCTTGGTATCTATGACCGCCGGGAAAAAAGCTGGCTTGAAGTGAAGGACTTGCATCCAGTGCCGCTACGCCAGCTTCTTCTGCATCATGGCCTGATTTATCTTGCTGCCGGCGGACGCGGACTGGCAGGGGAAAAGGCAATTTTCCTGTATTGCCTGAAGCCCGACGGCAGCGGCCGGCGTATTCTTGGCAGCAATGTACGCGCTGATAAGCAGAATCTTTTTGACCAGATGCAGAATGCCTCCCTTGAAGGATTGGTTCCGCATGGTGAAAATGAATTGTTGCTGTCGGTCTCCATCCAGAAAAAAACAGTCATTCTGCGCTATAAAATCCGGGAGGATCTTTTTGAGGAAGTCTGTTCTTTCCCCTTTAGTAGTGCAAAGGGCAGCCTGTGGAGCCAGGACGGCCGTTATTATTTCTGCGGCTATGGGTTTTCCGGCAGAATCTATCGCTTCGATCCGGACGGCGGCGAAAAGACCTGGCTTTTTTCACAGTTGAGGAAGCGTTTGAAAACGGATTCTGCTGAAGAGAAGCCGATCATGCTGGATGGCTATTGGGGATTACAGCCGCCGTGCCGCTTCCGCAGCGAGAAAGAACTCTGGTATGCGGGAGATAGGAGCGCAGTTATTCTGCTCGACCGTCCGAAAGAGTCGCCCTTTCTTCAGTTGCCAGACTGTTTATATCTCTTTGACCTTGGTGAAAAAGGCATGCTTTTCCTGAATAAAAGCTCCTGGTTCCTGGTCAAAGCAAAGTTTTAACCTGTTTTTTAACAACGAAAAGACACAAAAGGACACGAAAATTTTTGATAGCACTACACATGAGACCTTTTCTTTTTCTAGGCATTGTTTTTTCGTCGTATGGCGCGGTTGTCAAATTGGCGCTTGTCGGTGTTCCGGAGTATGTTGCTTTAGCGACCGCGGAATTGTCGGGGGATGCCGGATTTGAGCTGATCGAACGTGCAGCGATCAGCCAGATTCTGAAGGAGCATGTCCTTTCTGAGACTGGAATGTCCGGCACGGAATTATGCAAACTCTTTCCGCATGCTGACATTTTCGCGCTTATCGATGAGAAATCCATGCGCACATTCAATGCCAAAAACGGCTTTCTGTTGACTGATATCGAGCATGGCGGAAATGCGCAAAAGATGGTCAGCGACATTCGTCTTGCCAGGGAGAAAACGTCTCGTCCTGATTCCCTTCTTTTGGGAAAGCTAGCGTATCGCGATATCGGGGTTCCGCGCCGGTTCAAGAAACAGCTTCCGGAAGCGGTGCTGCATGTTGAGAGGCTGTTGCTGGCTGACCAGCAGATTCAGCTTCTCGAACGTGAACGCTTGGAGACCGTAGCCGCGGAGCGTGCGTTGAGCGGAGTCACCTTTCAGCTGCCAGCCTCAATGCTTCTGCTTTCCTTTGAATTTGAGCCAGGCGAAAACAGCAGTTTGGTCACTCTCCTTATCCAGGTTCACGATCTCGAACAGAGGAAAGTCGCTGAACAGACGATCAACGATATTTTCAAGCATCCTGTCAATATCCGTCAAGGCGTGGAGGCTTTGCGGAAAAAGTTGCTTCAAGTTGCCGCTAAGAAAGGGGATCACAAGTAATGAACAGGTTCTTTAGCGTTCTTTTCCTGATATCTTTTGGGCTTTGCGCTGCCGACAAAAAGACCGAGGCGGAGACTTTTTTCCGTGAGTATCTCAACGAGTTGTCTCGACTTCAGAAATCGACATACGGTGTTTCGCGTGGCGGATGGGATGAAGCAGGGCAGAAGATTGCCGCTGCGGCAGCGCTCGACCCCGATAACTTGCGCTACCGGCATACCCATATGTACCATCAGGCCTGCCTGGTTTACAAAAAAGACTTGCAAAATACGGAAAGAATCGCCATCTACCGGAAATTCCTTGAAGAGGCCAGAAATTTGCGAAAAACCTGGCCGGATTACCAGAAATCAGCCTATAAAACGATTTTTAACAATCCCCATATTAATCTTTCCCCCTTCAGGGCGGGGGAATTCCTGAATCGCATGACAGCCGCTGAACGCTCCGAGCTGATCGAAGTTTTTGCGGAGATTCGCGCCCTGGCAGTTAGTGAAGCGGCTCCCGTGTTTGATTCGGTTGGCGACCGTTTCAAGAACCGCATGGAAATGATTTTTTTCTCAGGTGCTCTGACGAATGCTTTGTATTTTGTGATTGACAACCGCACTGCTTTTCAGCTTTCCTTTGATGTCGAAATGGATATTCTCAAGCGGTATGTTCATACATCGCAAGACTTTGTTTGTCAGCAGGACAGTTCCTTATTCCGCTTTCCGTATGTAGTCGAACGCAATGGAACAGTCGATTTCCCGGAAACGCTTGCCGTGCTGCAAAAGCTGCTTGCCGACCGTGAATATCAGGATCTGCTGCGGCGCATCAATCGCAAAGAATATGATTTGCGTCTGCTGGAGATTCAAGCGATACAGGCTTATGTCAGCTCTGATCTTTCGCCTGATTCGCTCAAGCGTGTCTGCCGAGACTATTTCAAAAAACTTGAGCAGGTCACTGCCAGTAAGGCCAACGAGAAATACATCTCGTCATACGCCAGTTGCCTGAGAGAGGTCAGCTTCTGGATTCTGGCCAATGTCGCTCCAAAACACGATTTTCATCCTATTGCCGAGCAAGCGGTGAAGGAGTGTAACGAAAACCAGGTCGCTTCGCTCAGCGACGAGGAATTTATGCTGGCTTTCAATAAGCAGCTATGGGGTCAGCAGCGCACCATTCCTGATCCTCTCGGGGAACTTCGAGCCCGAGCCAAGAGCCTGAGCCGGCAAAAAAATCATCTGCTGTTGCGCGAAAATCCACTGGATATAGCCTATACGACCATCGCCACTGCGCTTTACAATACCGATACGGAGGCAGCGCGTGAAACCATTGAAATCCTGTTTCCTGATTTTGAAATTCGTTTCTACCGTTATTCACAGACCTGTGATAACGGCATTTACAGCTGTGGTC
>JAQVUB010000170.1 GCA_028699735.1 Lentisphaeria bacterium
TAATGCTCCGTCAGATGGGTTCATGGCTGCTCCTTTTGTTTTTGGGGAAAAGTCGGACAGGTCGGACGGGTCGGACAGGTCGGACAGGTCAGACAGGTCAGACAGGTCAGACAGGTCAGACAGGTCAGACAGGTCAGACAAGTCGGACGGGTCAGACAGGTCAGACAGGTCAGACAAGTCGGACGGGTCGGACACGATTGAAAAACTAATTTTTCAAATGCGGTTTTCAAATTGGAGGTAACACTATCATAGAAAGTCTTGGAGGCTCCATGAAAGTCATAGCCTCACTCGAGTGGACAGGTCGGACGGGTCGGACAGATAAAACAAAAAACGCAGGATGGAGCCGGGGTAAGCGGTTCGATCCTGCGTTTGTTTTTTAGCATTCAGGGGCTGTTGATCAGTCCATGACGCGTTCGACGGTGATATCTTTGCTGATCTGTTCTCTGAGGATGCGCTCGATGCCCTGTTTGAGAGTCATCTGGGCATGCGGGCAGCAGCCGCAGGCACCTTTGAGCTTCAGGAAAACCTGATTTCCTTCAATTTTGACCAGTTCCAGATCGCCGCCGTCGTTCTGCAGATTGACGCGCAGAGCTTCGAGAAGTTCTTTGATCTTTTCTTCCATCGGTTTCTCCATTTTGTTCAGCTGCCGAAAACGGCGATTTGGGCACGGATTCGTGCCAGTTTTTCTTCGAATTCACTGATGTGGGCACGTTCTTTGTCCACGACTTCCTGGGGGGCTCGTTCGACAAATTTGGGGTTGGAAAGTTTACGGTTGACACTGTCGATATATTTCAGGGCTTCTTCCTCCTGTTTGCGCAGGCGGGTGACTTCGGCTTCGAGGTCGACCATGCCAGCCAGCGGAACATAGGCTGTGCCGATGTTGCTGACCGCCACACCGCAGGGGCCTTCCGGCTTTTCTCCAACCCGCAGATCCCCGGCATTGAGCAGGGACTGCAAGGCCGCATGATCGCGCTGCAGAAAAGCCTCCGCCTCCGGTGTTGCCGGGGTGACGATGACGCTGATCGGACGGCTGGTGGAAATCTGGTAGTTGGCACGGATATTGCGCACGGCCCGGATCAGCTCAAATTTGGCTTCACTGAGAGTGACGATATTGCCACAGGCACCCAGACTTTCCAGCTGTATTTCGGAGAGTGGTTTGGGCCATTGGGTCAGCATGATCGAGTCTTCTTCGCCGACGAAACCGATCTGATGATAGAGTTCATCGCTGATAAAGGGCATGAACGGATGC
Source organism: Lentisphaeria bacterium (assembly GCA_028699735.1). GTDB lineage: Bacteria > Verrucomicrobiota > Lentisphaeria > Oligosphaerales > Oligosphaeraceae > JAQVUB01. Next base: position 1,250 of record JAQVUB010000170.1, read on the forward strand.
AGCAGGCGCAGGAAAACCGACAGGCTGTAGTCGAAAACACGCAACGTCGTCGCCGAGCTGTCGTCTGATGTTGTCTCGGCATTGAAGATGGACTTGCAGGATTCCAGATACCAGTCGCAGAATTCACTCCAGACGAAATCATAGAGATTTTTAACGGAGTCATTGAAGCCGAATTGTTCAAGATTGTCGGTTACCACCGTGATAATGCGGTTCAGGCGTGCGATAATCCACTGATCATCCGGGCGCAGATCTGCGGCGCTGAGACCGTCGAGGTTCTGCCAATTTGACACCGCTTGCCCGCGATTCAGGCGGAAACGCACGACATTCCAGATCTTGTTGGCAAAATTGCGCCCGAGTTCGCATTTTTCGTTGCTGTAGCGGATATCCTGTCCGACCGGAGCGATGTAGGCCATGGTGAAGCGCAACGCATCGGCACCGTATTGATTGACCACATCGATCGGATCCGGAGAATTATTCAGGCTTTTGGACATTTTACGCCCCTGGTCATCGCGGATGATCGAGGTGAAGTAGACATCGCTGAAAGGGATGTCACCCATGAATTCGATGCCGGCCATAATCATGCGGGCGACCCAGAAGAAAATGATATCCGGGCCGGTAACCAGGCTTTGCGTCGGATAGAAGCGTTTGAGTTCCGCGCTTCCTGCGGGCCAGTTGAACACTGAAAATGGCCACAGCCAGGAGCTGAACCAGGTGTCCAGCACATCGGGATCCTGCGTGAAAGCAGACGCCCCGCAGCTGCATTTTTCCGGTGCACTGATGGCGACGTAGAGTTTGCCGCACTGGTTGCAGGTATAGGCCGGGATGCGGTGTCCCCACCAGAGCTGGCGGCTGATGCACCAGTCCTTGATATTTTCCATCCAGTGCCGGTAGGTCTTCACCCAGCGTTCCGGATGAAAGCGGATGCGCCCGTCATTGACCGCAGCCAAAGCCGGTTCGGCCAGCGGAGTCATTTTTACGAACCACTGATCGGACAGGCGGGGTTCGACCGGGACATTGCCGCGTTCGGAGTAGCCGACCTGGTGCACGTAATCCTCGATTTTCTCAATCAGGCCGAGCGCTTCGAGTTTCTGCACGACCAGTTTGCGGGCAGCATAGCGGTCGAGGCCGTCAAAATCCGCGCCGGCAGCAGCATTCATCGTACCGTCGTCGTTCATCACATTCGGCATTTCGAGATTGTGGCGCAAGCCGACTTCATAGTCGTTGGGATCATGTGCAGGTGTGATTTTCACTGCACCGGTACCGAAGGCCGGATCGACATAGTCATCGGCGATCAGCGGCATGATCCGGCCGACCAGAGGCAGAGTGATGGTTTTGCCGAGTTTGTCCTTGTAACGCGGGTCTTCCGGATGCACCGCCACCGCCGTATCGCCCATCATCGTTTCCGGACGGGTGGTGGCTACGACTACATAGCCCGATCCGTCACTGTAAGGATAACGGAAATGCCACAGATGCCCTTTTTCCTCTTTGTAGATGACTTCCTCATCCGACAGGGCCGTGCAGGATTTCGGACACCAGTTGATGATGCGGTGCCCTTTGTAAATCAGACCCTTGTTGTAAAGGCGGACAAAGACTTCCTGGACGGCGGCGGACAGTCCTTCATCGAGGGTGAAGCGCTCTCTCTCCCAGTCACAGGCGGTGCCGATTGTGCGCAGCTGCCGGATGATGGTGCCGCCATATTTCTCTTTCCAGCTCCACATGTGTTCGAGGAACTTTTCCCGGCCGAGGTCATGCCGGGTCAGATTCTGTTCCTTTTTCAGCTGGGCTTCCACTTTCGCCTGAGTCGCGATGCCGGCATGATCGGTGCCGGGAACCCAGCAGGTCTCCCGTCCACGCATTTTTTCAAAGCGGATCAGGATATCCTGCAGCGTATTGTTCAGCACATGACCCAGCGTCAGCATACCAGTGACATTGGGCGGAGGAATGACGATTGTATACGGCGTTTTACCACTGTTGACATCGGCATGAAAATACCCACGGCTCTCCCAGGTGGAATACCACTTTTTCTCCACTTCAGCAGGATTATATGCCTTGGCCAGATTCTGCTCGCTCATGAATGCTCCTTCACTGTCACAATATCAATTCGCTGTAATGCAGACAGTTGCCTACAAAATACAAGGCAACATCCGCTCTGCTTTGCATGCGAAAGTAAAAAATAAAATGTAATGGTTTATCAGCCGAAAAGCAAACCTGAAGCTCCGTTTTCAAGGATGGAGAAACTCTTTCGCAGTAATGCGTCAGCAAAGCTGGGTGGCAGTGGTATTTTTTTACAACGAAAAGCTCGAAACGCCCCGAAAAAATTTCATGGGATGAGCAACGCATTCCTGCAGTCAAAGCCGTTTCCCATGAAATTTTTTCGGGGCGTTTTGTGCTTTTCGTTGTTCAAAAAGAATTCCACCGTTACCAGTTTCACTGACGCAATATCTTTTGCATTTTTGAAAAAAAACTTTTTGTTCCCTCGTTTTCTGTGATGAAAGCGAACCTCCAACATTAGTCGCGGCCGGCGGACGCGACCTACGCTCGCCCCATCTTTTTTGATAATCGACAGCCCCAGCATGATTTTTTTACATGCGGTCTCATCCGGCAAAGCCACAACCCATCAAAAAATTTCGTGTCTTTTCGTGCCTTTCGTGGTTAAAAAATCAGTCTATTTGGCGTTTTTGCGAACGGTATTCCGATGGCAGTATTCCATTCTTTTCATGGAACACCTTGGCAAAATAATACGCATAGGAAAAACCGCACTGTGCAGCAATTTCTTTGATCGGCTGTTTCGTCTGTTCCAAAAGGTGTTTAGCCTTTTCCAGACGAAAGTCCATAACATAATGATTGACGGTGGTATTCAGATGCTCCTGGAAAAGTCTGCCCAGCAGAACCACACACATACCGGAGGCTGAAGCAATATCCCGTCTTGTTAATGCCGGATCGCAGAAATGATTGTCGATATAGCGCAGCGCCACCGTCAAATTTTCCGGCAGTCGGGAACGCGGTGTGGTCTGACGTGTCGCTTCACAGAGCAGACGATACCCCATTGCCCCCAGCAAAACATCATCAATCTCCCCTTTTTTTCGCAGGACACGGCGGATATCCTCAAAACAACGTTTCAATCGGATTGCTTCCTGCGACAGAAACTTCGGCAGCCCGCCCGGGAAAAGTTCTCTTAGAAGCGTACGCAGGAAATGATTCACTTCCAGCAGGATGAAATAGCGTTCCAGGGTATCCTTGCGCAGATGGAAAGATTTCGACGTGGCTTCATTCAAGTCGGCAACAACGAAAAAATTCGGTTGCAGGTGAACGGTTCCCCCGTCTTCAGTAATATAAAGGTCTTCTCCGGAAAGGATCATATAGACGATGATAAATGGGTATCTGGATTTAAGCGGAGTCCAATGTGGGTTCAGCCTGGAGTGGCAGAACGAGTGAATTCGCAGTCCGGGAAGCTGCGGTTGATATTCCGATGTGTTCAGCAGATAATCTTCTTGATAATCTGCCGTTTTGTCCCGTTTGCTTTTGATCGCCATTCGTTTCCTTTTTTATTTTTTTATTTTCGCTTTTTATTATTGAATCCGGCTAAACTATACTTGTATTATTCTAACATTCCAAGTAATTTATCTGCAATAGCAAAGAAAACCGGGAGCTTACATGGAAAAAATAAAATTTGCAGTCGTTGGGCTGGGGCATCGTGGGCGGCATATGGCTCGCCTTGCGGCGGAAGCTTTTGGCTGTACGGAATTCATCGCGGCCTGCGATATTGATCCGTTGCTTTGGAGCGAAACCCAGTGGTTGCAGGACAAGCCGCTCAAAGAAATCTTTCCCGGGGTCAAGTTCTATACCGATTATTCCGAAATGCTGGAAAATCATGAACTGGATCTGGTTCTGGTGGAAACCGGTGCGGACGTCCATGCTGACTTCTGTATCATGTCGCTGAACAAAAACATCAACGTTTTTTCCGACATCCCTTCCGTTGCAAATCTGGACGAGGCGAAGCGCCTGTGGACCGCCGAACAGAATTCCAAAGCCAAACTCATGACCGGCGCCAACCCCAACGAATGGGGTTTCGTCAACACGCTGGTGGACCTTTACAAAAAAGGACTGCTCGGCGAACCGTATTACATGGAAGCGGAATACATTCACGCCACTCGGCTCCCCGCAGACTCCAATCCGCTGATCGTACACAGCCCATGGCGGAAAACTCTGCCGCCGATCCGCTACTGTACCCATTCGCTTGGGCCTCTGCTCCGGATCATGAAGGAAGTGCTCCGATATGCGATCTGCGTCGGTACTGGTATGCACATCGACCCTGAATCGGGGAAAGATGACATGCAGGCGGCTTTGTTCCAGACGGCATCCGGAGTCACCATACGCCTGCTCCGGAATGGCCGCTGTCGTGCATTCTTCGGACATCACTCCTATCGGGTTTTCGGAACAAAAGGATATTTTGAGCGGATCGACTCCCGAGGCAAAACCCCCGATGTAGTGCGTTTCCGTTCGGATGAATTTTACGGGGCGGACGCATTGACCGAATTGCCGGTCGGCATGATGCCCAACGAATATGCGGATAATCCCAAAGCTGCCGGTCATGGCGGAGCGGATTATGCGCTTTTCGATCACCTTTTCGCAGCCATGCTTCGCGGCGATCAGGAATTCCCCATCTCTCTTCGTGATGGGCTGTGCATGACACTGCCCGGTATTTATGCAGCAAAGTCCGCCCAGCTGGGCGGGCAGAAACTCACGATACACTATCCGTGGGAACCTGAATTTGTTTCCGATATCTCAATGATTGACCCGTAATATTTTCTGCTGAACAAAGGAGGACAGTCATGGGTGGAAAATCAAAAGCAGCCAGTGCGGGCAAAAAGGGTGCAGTTCCCAAAAGTAGATAGCCCCAATCCAATAAGG
>JAQVUB010000171.1 GCA_028699735.1 Lentisphaeria bacterium
TTTGTTATCACCTCCGCCGCCATTCTGACTTGGGGGCTGCATCGTGGCGGAATACTGACTTTCTGGCAGAATTCTTCGACGGGGTGGAAGGCACGCTGGTCTGCTGCTGCCGTATATATCATCGCAGTTGTGATTCTTGCGTTTGGTTTCAACCATCAGACCGCCATTCCCAGAAACAGCAACTCCTGTAATGTGGAATTGAGCGGCAACGGTATCCTCTCACTGTTTGCCGCTTACCATCATAATGAATTGGATTATAATCGCTTTTACCTTAAAAGGCCATTGGAAGAAATCGGAACGCGTCTTCGCCACAACCTGTCCGAGCCGAACGCCACTTTTATAAGCGACGAGCCGCTGGACATCCGGCGTAATATCGTCAACCCCGGACCGGAAAAAAAGTGGAATGTAGTGGTTATTGTTGAGGAAAGTCTCAGCGCCAGTTTCACCGGCTGTCTGGGTGGAAAAACTCTCACACCCAATCTCGACCGGCTCGCCGGCGAAGGGTTGCTGTTGACCCGTTGTTTCGCCACCGGCTCTCGAACGGTTCGCGGCCTTGAAGCCGTAACCCTCTCCATCCCCCCCACGCCAGGGCAGTCCATGCTCCGTCGGCCGAACAATAGTGACTTGTTTTCCCTCGGCAGGATGTTCCGCGAACGGGGCTACACAACGACTTTTGTCTATGGCGGCTACGGACGCTTCGACAACATGAACGCATTCTACTCGGCCAATGGCTATAACATTCTGGACCGTTCCTCGCCGGAGGCCACGCCACAAAATTTCTCCACCGCCTGGGGTGTTTGCGACGGCGACATGTTTCAATGGGCGCTCCGGAATGCGGACTCCGACCATGCCGCTGGGCGCCCCTTTCATCAACTGATCATGACCACATCGAATCATCGGCCTTACACCTTCCCGGAAGGAACCATAGATGCACCACAAAAAAGCCGTTCATCGGCCGTCCGGTACAGCGATTATGCTCTGGGCGCTTATATTGATGCAGCTGCCGGCAGAGAATGGTTTGCTGACACCCTGTTTGTGATTGTGGCAGACCACTGCCACAGTACTTCCGGAAGGCAAAAACTGCCTCTGGGAAAATATCATATTCCTCTGCTTTTTTATGCTCCAGGACTGGTTTCTGCACACAGCGTTGATACCGTCTGCAGTCAGATTGATGTGGCACCCACCATCTTCGGTCTGCTGGGATGGTCCTACGAAAGCCAGTTCTTCGGCCGTGACGTGCTCAATCTGCACGAAGGACAAGGACGTGCTCCGCTGGGCACATTTCAAACTCTTGGTCTTCTTGCGGCGGAAACGGGTACTCTGACTTTACTTGAGCCGGTACGAAAACTCTCATATGAAAAATGGGAATTGAAGGCACCATTTTCGCTCCTGGAAGCCGAAACCCAAAACGATCCCGCCGATTGCATTGCTCTCTACCAGAGCGCGTCCCTGCGACATCAACTTGGCCTTGACCGGCTTCACCCGGTTAAGCGTTCCCAAAACCTTACGATGGTTGCGGATTTCACTCTGAAGCAAAAGGAAATCCGGTGAAAAAATCAGAAACCAGGATGGCAGGTCGTGTTGCCCGACACCGGCTGTTGTGTCGCATTGCCGGTGTGATGCTGCTATTAACCGGAATTGGCATGTGCCTGGCTTGTTATACCGCAAGGACGGTGTTTTTGACTAATCTTCCGCCATTTCTCCCCCCTGCCGGGCGCGAGTTGCATCCAGCGGCAACAAGTTTCCGGATGGCGGCTTTCGGCGATTTTGGCGCCAAAGTCGACTCGATGGAAGCGGTGATTCGCTCCATCGGCAGCAAAGCGGACTTTGCAGTCTGTACCGGTGACATGATGAAGTTTGCCCGGGAATCCGAATACGGTCATGTGGTTTCGGAATTACGCGAGGAAATGAAGTGTTCCTTCTGGGCCATTCCAGGGAACCATGACCTCGGACTTCTGAATTCCCTGGAAACCTGGCACCGGTTTTTCGGTCAGGATTTTTATTACTGGAGCTATGGAGATACTCTGTTTATCGCCTTGAACACAGCAGAAGGAAAACTGCCGGAAGATCAGCGCATGTTTCTCAAACAAACCCTTTCCAGCCAAAGGGAACGTTATCGGCGTTGCGTCATCCTCTGCCATATCCCGCCAGTGGATCTGCGCCCGAAAGCTTCCCATTGCCTGCCGGCGGAGGAAGCAGAAGCTTTTCGGAAAATTATCTCCGGATATAAGATCGATCTGATTGTCTCTGGGCATATCCATCAGTATATGGAAGGCATCTTCGCCGGCATCCGGCTGGTCCATCTGCCATCCAGTGGCCAAGTTATCCGGGACCCCGACAACCGCATGTTTGGCTATGCGACGTTCGATTTCAAAGCGGATGGCACCATCCAGATCAAACAAGTTGATGTTACTGCCGAAACTGGCCGTGAACAGCTGGAATTTTTTGTCAGTACTGTTTTTGGCGATAAGCTGAGTATTTTTTTAGCAGGTCTTACCCTGATTGTTATCGGGAGTATACTGTTGAGCCAGCAAGAATTTGTATTTGCCCGGAAATCTCGCACAAGCTTTTGCCCCAGCCCCAGTAATTCCGATGAATCACAACCGGTATTGTTTCATTCCGACAAAAAAACGGGGATCAGTCATCTCTGGCACGCCACATGTTACACCGGCAGTGGTCTGAAAGCTGTGGTTGGTGAGACAGCGTTTCGTCATGAATTACTGGCGGGCTGTCTACTTGTTCCCGCAGCATGGCTATTTCCGTTTCCCGTGTGGCAGGCACTGATTCTTTGCCTGCTCTGGGCGGGTGTTCTGGTTATTGAAATTCTGAACACTGCCGTGGAGGCGATCGTTGACTTGGTATCGCCAGAATATCAGCCCCTGGCCAAAAAGGCCAAAGATCTGGGCAGCGCAGCGGTCGGCTTGTGCCTTGCAGTGAATGGACTCGTCTGGGGAATGGCTTTTTGGCAACTGCTTGTTTCCCATTGACGGAAAGGAATTTTGCTGCATATCTGGTGTTTCTAATATTCAGCTGCCGAAAGGAGGTTGCCGCCGTGCGTGCCGAACGCATTAAATCCATATAGACCCAATTGATACGCGCCTTTCCCCCTCTAAAAAAAAAGGAAAAATCATGAGAACACAAATGCATCAACAGTGGCGGCAAATTTGGATTGCGACCGCAATCATTCTGTCAATGACGGGTTCACTTGCAATCCAGGCAAAAGATGCGGCAGTCAAACTGCCCGATGGTGTTCTGGCGGTGATCAATGCCAGATATCCAGGATGCGCCATCCAGAAAGTGAAAATGGAAAAAGAAAGGAAAATCACTGTCTTTGAAGTGGCACTCAACTTGTCCGGACGAGTAATCGAACTTGAAATCACTGGCACCGGCAACATCATCGAAACTGAGGAAGTAGTTGCCTATGAAGCAGTTCCGGATGCGCTCAACACTGTAATCTCCAAGTTGACCGGGAGCGGTCACAAGATAACGAAAATAGAAAAGCACGAAATACTGAGTGTTTCACGTCTGGGAGCTTTACGAGAGTTGTCCAAGCCAATCCTTTTCTACGATCTCAAAACCACTGATCTCAACGGAAAACGGCGGTCATTCCTGTTTGAGCAGGATGCAACCCGAGTTATCCAGAAAGGCCAGGCAGCCGACGACGACGACGAAGAAGAAGATGACGATGGTGACGATGATGACGATGATGACGATGATGATTGAGACGGTTCATGAAAAAGTGAAGGATGGAGTATGCCAGTGCAGGAGCAACCAGATGTTGCGGATAACTTGACCGAAAACAAGAAATTGCACAGACAGACACAATGGAACGGTGCGCTTTACTATGGTGCTGTCCTGCCCCTCGGACTCCTGGTACTTGTTTTGGCAGTGGGAGAATGGGTACCTTTTGACCTGTGGGTGCAGGACTGCCTGTATGACTGGAACTCACGGCAATGGCTGGTTGCATTTGACAAGCACAGCGCGTTGGGGCTGATCTTCTACGTGATTCCTAAAATCCTGCTGGGAATTTTTGCTGGATTGCTTTTTCTGTTAACCATCCGCCAGAGATGGGGCAGATTTGCCTGCCCATGGAACCGGTCCCGCCTCATTTATGTTTTACTTTGTATGGCTCTGATTCCTTCTCTGGTGGCCATTCTCAAAGCACATACCGGCGTGGCCTATCCACGCAAGATTGATCGGTACGGCGGTGGCAACATTCCCTATCGGACAGTCTGGCAGTCAATACCACGTCATATCGGGGAAAAACGCTATAAGGGGTGGCCGGCGGGGCACGCCTCAGGAGGTTATGCTTTGTTCGGCCTTGCTTTTGCCGCCCTGAGCAGGCCAGGACGGAGACGAGGCCTGATGATTGCCCTGGCAACCGGCTCACTCATGGGCACTTACCAAATGCTGGCCGGCAACCATTATCTGTCGCATACCATTGTCTCCATGTTGCTGGCTTGGCTGGTAGCGGGAGTACTGGCCGTTTTTTTCCGTCTTGATGATAACTGCTGATATTGTTGGGGAGCGAAGAATACGCAATGCGTTTAAGCCAGGGCAGAACTTTCGTTGAGAGCCTATGCTCTTCCGGTTGCCGGTGAAGCGATAGGGAAGTCAATTCGGAAAGTGGTTCCAGTTCCCGGAGTGCTCTCTACCTCAATGGTACCGCCATGTGCGATGACGATGGCCCTGACCAGACTCAGGCCAAGACCGTTGCCGGGTGTGGAACGGCTGCCGTCACCACGGTAAAAACGTTTGAAGATTTTTTCTTTGTCCTGCGGTTGAATCCCGCTTCCTGTATCAGAAACTATCAAAGACAGTCTTCCTGCCTCTTCCGTTATGCGGATTTCCACCCGGCCTCCAGGCGGAGTGAACTTGATGGCGTTGTCCACCAGATTCCCGAGCATCCGTTGCATGGCAGTTCGGTTGGCTTTCAGAAAACTCTTTTTTTGATCGGGAGTGAATTTCAGGTTGATGCCCTTTGTCTCCGCCGTGGGCAGAAAGATATCCACCGTTTGCTGCGCGACTTCCAATAGGTACAGCTCTTCCTGACTGGCGGGAAAAAGGCCAGCTTCGGTTTGGGAGATGATTAATGTGGTGTTGATGATGCATAGAAGATGATCGCAGCCCTCAAGCACCTGGATGGGAAGATTTGAGCAATCGCCACTGGTCAAGGCAAGTTCGGCTCTCCCTCGCAAGGCAGTCAATGGCGTCCGAAGGTCATGGGCAATATCGTCGGAAACGGTTTTGAGTTCCCTCAGCAGTTTTTCGATTTGGTCGACCATGTCATTGAAAACAACCGCCAGATCATTGATCTCTCGCCCTTCACGACCCATTTCCACCCTTTGGCTAAAGTCTCCGTCCGCAATATGCGCTGCTGTTTTTTTGACCCGGTTGAGACCTTTCAAAAACATGGCGGCCAGTAACCAGCTGCCGGCAAGGCTGACTACCATCATGAAAGCCATGACGATGCCTAAAATACTCGCCAGGTACGCCAGATTGCGTTTCGCTTTCGCCAAATTGCCGGCGATCACCAGAAGGTTGCCGTCATAGAGACGCTTGTAGAGAGCCATGATCGAATGCTCGCCATGGTGGTGACGTATCAACAAGGTTTTGCCGGCTTGAAGATGAACCGGCTCGGCCAGAAAACGCAGTTCTTCAGAATTCTGCTTGGAATGGGCCAGCATCCGCCCGTCGGCAGACAACAAAAGAAAAAACACCTGCTGGTCTTCCTCGCCATAGGACTCCTCATTGAATTCTTCATTCATGCTTGTGATCCGGTCCGACAAACTCGCCGTAATCTCACGTTCATCGATGCGGCTGGGGGTGATCATGAACTCGAATAGCATTCCGCCGGCCTCGGTAATGGCAGTGATGGCATTTTCACCCGCTTGATTCAGACTCTGGCAGGCGAACACAACGGTTGCTCCCGGGCGGCACCTCTGGATGGCGGTTGCCGCGAAATCAGGGATGCTGACCGTTTGAGTCTGAATGACCACAGCACCTGGTATCTCCTCGTCACCGGTCAGATATTCATATTCGAACTCATTGCTGAAAATGGTGATCTTCTCTTCCATTTCGCCCAAGAGATAATCACGCTGGAAGAAGTAAATCCCAG
>JAQVUB010000172.1 GCA_028699735.1 Lentisphaeria bacterium
TTTCGTAAAACGAGGATTTCCACGCGGGCGTATTGGAGAGTTGATGAGCGTTGTTTACCGCATGAAACTCGATGGCGCAGAAGAAGTCTTTCAAGCATTTCTGAAAAATCGGCCAGTCACCCCGCGCAAAAGCCCCCGCCAGAAAAAGTTTTTTTAACCACGTAAGTTGTAAGTTGTAAGTTGTAAGTTGTTTGGAAGATATTCGATCCAGTCCATGCCTGATCATCTGATCCGACTGATCCGACCGATCCGACCGATCCGACCGATCCGACCGATCCGACCGATCTTGAACGGGATCGAAGACCTCCCCAACAACTTACCATTTACAACTTACCACTTACAACTTACATGGGTTGTGGGCGCCAGCCCACCCCAAGTGTTTTCGTGCCTTTCGTGGTAAAAAAAACTTTTTAATATCTTCTCAGTACAGGAATACCGCATGTCCGAAAATACGATTGATGAACTGGTGGAATTGCTGCAGAATGCAAAAAAATGCCTGGCATTTACTGGAGCAGGTGTATCCACCTTGTCTGGGATACCGGATTTCCGGGGACCGAATGGCATCTTTGCACAGAAATTTCAGTCATGGACCGTAGAGGAGTTGCATGATATTCGGATTTTTCGCAGTCATCCGGAGGCCTTTTACCAATATGCGCGCAATTCCTGGTATCTGCTCGACACCTTGAAAGCTAATATTGTCCATCAAGTTCTCGCAGAATTGGAGGCAAACGGCCTGCTGAAGGCAGTCTATACCCAGAATATCGATATGCTGCACCAGCAAGCCGGCAGCAAACGCGTAGAAGAAATTCATGGCACCCTGGAAACCCACAGCTGCTTAAATTGCGGCAAAAAATTCTTTTTTCCGGAAATCAAAAAAACAGTCCTGGCCGGCGAAGTGCCCTATTGCGATCAATGCCATGGCCTGGTCAAACCTGATGTCATCTTCTTTGGCGAAATGCTCAATCAGGATCTGCTTGAACGCGGACGTAGGGATTTCAGCGAGGCAGACTTGGTTCTGGTTCTTGGCAGCAGCCTGACGGTTCAACCTGCAGCAAGCCTGCCCCTGCTGGCAATCAAAAACCACAGCAAGCTGGTCATCATCAACAGCCAGCCTACACCCTATGACCAATTCGCAACGTTGCTTTTCCAAGACCTTAAACAGGTCTTTACAGCAATCCAGCAAAAACTGAATTCGTTTTAACAACGAAATACACCAAATAACTTGGGGTGGACTGGCGTCCACAACCTAAGTTTCAGGACACAGACAGAACACGGACGGGACACGGACGGGACAAGGACGGGACACGGACGGCCTGTGAAAGGATGAATTTGACTGTTGTTTTTATGGATTTTATGGGATATCCCCGTTCCCGTATTTGTCCGTGTTTAGTCCGTGTTTAGTCCGTGTCCCGTCCGTGTCCAGTCTGTTTCCATTGCAAAAAAATCTTTCAGGAAAAACAAGATTTTGAGGGATAGTAACACGAAAAAAATTCATGGGATGTAGCGTTAGCGGTTTTGCATGAATCATACTTCCCATGAATTTTTTTCGTGTTATTTGGTGTATTTCGTTGTTAAAAAGTCGGTATTTTTTCACTTCTGTCATTAAATGTCATTTATTTGTTGCGTTTCTGATTTCATTGCAGTATATTATAAGTTTTACTACGTTATGCAACCCACGATGAAATTGGATCAGGAAATATGACCGAAATGCAAGAGCAGACCGACCGGGAGGTCCCGATGAATGACAGTGAAAACAAACTTATGCCGGAATCAGTCGAAGATACCGCTTCCGTGATATCAGAGGACGCAACTGCTGATGTTCCCTCAAAGGGATTTACGGAATTCGGGTTAGGCGCAGATTTGTTGCGTGGCATTGCCGAAGCTGGCTTTACCGAGCCGACCCTGATTCAGCAGAAAGCGATTCCGGTGTTGATGGCCGGGCGTGACCTGATTGGTCAGGCTTTGACCGGTTCCGGAAAAACAGCCGCCTTTGGATTGCCTGCAATGGAACTGATTCGTGGCAAATCCGGCTTGCAGTTTCTGGTGCTGGTACCCACCCGTGAACTGGCAGCTCAGGTCAGCTCCGAATTGTTCAAACTGGGGCATCACGCCGGCGTCAAAACCGCCGCATTTACCGGGGGACAGGCCTATTCCCGGCAAGAGAAACTTTTGCAGCAAGGCATCAATATCCTGGTGGCGACTCCCGGACGCCTGATTGATTTGATGAAAACCGGGCATTTCGAACAGGTCAACCCCGCGGTCATCGTCGTCGACGAAGCCGACGAAATGCTCGATATGGGCTTCCTTGAAGATGTCAAAACCATTTTTGCAAAATTCCCGGGTCCCCGCCAAACCATGCTGTTTTCGGCAACGCTGCCTAAACAGGTCGTTGCCCTCGCTCAGAAAATTCTGCAGAATCCGGTCGATATCACTACGGCCATCAGCGAAGCGACCAACAACGATATCGAGCAGCAGTATTTTGTCATCCAGGAGCACGAACGAGTCAATGCTGCAATCCGCCTGATCGACTCGGACAATGTCAGCAAGGCCATCATCTTCTGCCGCACCAAGGAAGAAACTGATGCCCTGAATATCCTGCTCGGCGGACGCGGCTACAATGTCAACTGCCTGCATGGTGACATGGAACAGGCTCAGCGCGCCAGGGTTATGACTGCCTTCCGAAAAGGCGAAATCGATATGCTGGTGGCTACGGATGTAGCAGCTCGCGGACTCGATGTCGAGGATGTCTCACACGTCTTCAATTTCCATCTGCCGTTTGACAGCCGGGGTTATGTGCACCGGATCGGTCGTACTGGACGTGCCGGCAAATCCGGCAAGGCGATTACGCTGGTGACTCCAAGGGAATTGCGGCAGCTGGAAGCGATCCGCCGCAGCGTTGGAGCTGAACTGCAGCTGGGAACCATTCCCACCCGCAAAGAAGTCTATACACAGCGCCTGCAAAAACTGTTTGCAGAATTGTTCACCAGCGATCTGGATCCCGCCCTCTACAATCAGGTACTGGAAATCTCCAAAGACCAGGATCAGGATGCTTTGGTGCTGTTTACCAAACTGTTGACCCGCTTCCTCAGCAACAGCAGCGATCAGGGGCCCGAAAGAATCGGCTTCTCCGGAGATCGCCTGGAACGACTGGTAAATGAAAAAAGTCGCAGCGGACGAGGAGATTCCCGTAATAATAACGAGCGCCGGGGAAGTGGCGGATGGGGCCGGGGACAACGTGAAAGCCGCCCGCGCAACTTTACCCGTGATGACAACCGGGAACGCCGTACAGACCATCCGCTCAACCTTGCTGTTCAGGAGCGCCCTGAACACAACAGGGATGAGCGCAATCCCCGCAACCCTTCCGGCAATGCACGCAATATTGCCGGCTTCGAACAAGCCATCCGTATCGCCGAAAATATCGATCGGGAACGCCAACAGGACTCTACCCCCCGGCAAACCTACCGCAATCCCGCCGAAGACGCCGGAAAATATGCCCGCAAAAGACGGGAAGGCTATCCGGATCGCCCGGCACGCTCGTCCGATGCCGCCCCGCGTTCCGATCGCCCGGCACGATTCTCCGATGCCGCCCCGCGTTCCGATCGCCCGGCACGATTCTCGAATACTGGGAAATCGGCTCCCCAGGCTCGCCCGGATCGTTATGCAAAAAGCGCCAAGCCAAAGCGCAAGGGATGATCACAGCAGGCTCGCAGTCCAAGCTGCTTCCAGGAATTTTTTCGGGTTTTTTCGTGCTTTTCGTTGTTTGAAAAGAATTCCTCCTTTACAAGCTTCATCGGATACATGACAGACTCATGCTGTCCTTTTTTCCTTAAAAGCCCGTCCCGGCTTGTTTTTTCAGGGGAAAGCGCTACAGTATTAGGGTTTACAAAGTATTTGTTTTATGCGGGAGAGATGCCGGAGTGGTCGATCGGGACGGTCTCGAAAACCGTTGTACAAGCAATTGTACCCAGGGTTCGAATCCCTGTCTCTCCGCCAGATTATCTATATTTTGAACCGCTGGATGAATAATCACCAGAATACCGTGAATCCGTTGTCCGGCAAGGTTACCGCGCAATACGTCAGTATGGATGCGGGAATGGTTCCATGACCAGAACCGGAAAATGCAGATTCAGGAGCTCGATTATCTGTGGCTATTACTGGATAACCGCGACTTGCTCAGAAAGCGATGGAATCAAGCTATCGTCAACTGAACGCAGCCGGATCGTTTGGCAGACAGAATATCGTTGCCGGCTTTTTACAAGCAGCCTGTGTGCCTCGTAAAATCGGCCCGGTGCTGTAATCGCGAAAAAAAATATTACGGGTAAGCAAACTCTACCCACAGGAGCCAGATTCCTCTATTGAATTCTGTCACCCTGTCGATCCATTGCGTTGCCTTTTTACAATGCAGAATCATTCTGCTTTTGTGCTTGCAGGGACTTCCACTTTTTCAGCTTCGGCTTTAACTTGTTCTGCTGCAGGGAGCGCTTCCTCCGTCACCACAGCCTGTGCGGCGGCAGCCTGCTCAGCTGCAGTCGCCGGAGCCCCTTCGGCAGCTGGCACGAGGTCGATCGGCTGCACAGAAGATGTTTCTTCTACTGGAATATAAGTTTCTGCAACACTCTTGCCGCTGCGCACGCGTCCAGTCAAGGTTGCCAGCAACAGTGTCGATCCCATAAAAACCGCCGCCAGCCAGATGGTAATCTTAACCAGAACGGTCGCTGCAGAAGCCCCAAAAACGGTTTCTGTGATTCCTCCGCTGACCGCCCCCAAACCACCACCACCCTTGTTATTCTGCAACATAATGACGATTACCATCAGAATACCAGACAAAATCGCCAGAATCGAAAGCAAAACCGTAAAAAATGTAACCATGTTTTTTAACTCCGGAATATGTTCGCCTTAATATCACCAAAATGTAAAACATCCGATCACCAGACCGGAAAAACAGATAAGCTATAAATATAAAGCGCAATCCTCTTTAAGCAAATCCGTTTTCCTTTTTTACAACGAAAAGACACGAAAAGGCACGAAAAAAAAACAGGGGAACCGCGACGCTGATCAGTACTCCACGCAGTTCCCCCTGCTTTTTTTTTCGTGCCTTTTCGTGTCTTTTCGTTGTTATAAAAAAACTTATGCTTCCCCGAAGCCATAGTTCTCGATGACGTAATCCAAATCCTTGTCACCGCGTCCGGACAAGTTGACCAAAATAGCTCCCTGATGCATTTCGCTGGCCAGTTTCATCGCATAGGCGACTGCATGGGCACTTTCCAGAGCTGGAATAATCCCCTCCAGGCGCGAGAGCTGGAAGAAAGCATCAATAGCCTCCGAATCCAGTGCGGTGACATAGTTCACCCGGCCTGCATCTTTCAAACTGCAGTGTTCTGGGCCGACCCCGGGATAATCCAAGCCGCTGGCGCAGGAATATACCGGAGAGGGTTCGCCTTTTTCATCCTGCAGCAGATAGCATTTGAAGCCATGGATGATACCGGGAGTGCCATAGGTCATGGTTGCCGCATGTTCCCCGGTTTTGCTGCCCGTCCCCAAAGGCTCAACCCCGTAGAGCTGGACGGATGGATCGTCGAGAAAACCCCGGAAGATTCCCATGGCATTGCTCCCACCACCAACACAGGCAGCCACCGCCTCCGGCAAATTTCCGGTCATTTCCAAAAATTGTTCCCGTGCTTCAATGCCGACCACTTCCTGAAAATCCCGCACCAGCATCGGAAAGGGATGCGGGCCAACCACGGATCCAATACAATAAATCGTATTGATGGGATCTTTCAGATATTCAGCAAATGCGGAATCCACCGCCTCTTTCAAAGTCCGCAACCCGAAAGAAACCGGCACCACCTTTGCACCGAGCAGCTTCATGCGTGCGACATTGGGAGCCTGCTTGGCAATATCAACTTCACCCATATGGATTTCACATTGCAACCCGAAATAGGCAGCAGCAGTCGCCAAAGCAACTCCATGTTGCCCAGCACCTGTCTCCGCAATCACACGCTTCTTGCCCAAATATTTGGCCAGCAAAACCTCGCCCATGCAGTGATTCAATTTATGGGCACCACTGTGATTCAAATCCTCACGCTTCAAATA
>JAQVUB010000173.1 GCA_028699735.1 Lentisphaeria bacterium
GGGCCCGTTTGTTGATGTCGTTTTAATGCCTCTCGTGCGTCCGTCCCTATGTTGTAACTTCCCTCCTTGTTGTCTCCGTCGGCGGGAATATGGAGCGCCGCCGTCCCGGCGGCTCCCCGTATTCCCTCCGACGATCAACAACAAGGAGGTAAATGACCACATTCGGAAGAGGTCAAAGTCTTCTCCCTGTTTTGGGGAACTGAACCCCTTTGAATAAGGGCATTTCCAGATGCGGAAAAATGTATGAAAACTTGCCTTTCGTCACACAGCGCAAGCTATTATCCCCCCTCCCAGATATGCAAAAAAACCGCCGGCTGAAACAATAGTTCAGTGTAGTTAAGTAAACTATAGTGTAATAGATTTAAATCTAATATACTTAACTTTTATTTAGCCTGCGGATTTGGGTTACAGGATAAGGTGCATGGGTTTGTGGGAGGGGGTGGCGATTTATTTTTTGAGGAAGTGATAATGGGCGCTTGTGTTGAAGAAATAGTGTAGTATGATATAGTAACAGAAATACGGGACGCACAGAGAAGAGGAATGGTGGCAAGATGTCAGGGAAAGCGCAGACAACGGGGCAGGAATTGACGGAATTATTTGAGAGTCAGGTAGGGCGTTTAGGGGAGGCTCATTATCTGGTTTTGTTATGGTCTGCGAAGAGTGAGGGTGCCACCCGGAAGTACAATTTGACGAATTTTTTTGATGATTTGAAGCATTTGGGGATAACCCGGACGAAGCAGACAGCGGTTGCGGTGATTGAAGCGATGGCTTCGTTATGTTTTATTGAGGTACGTGATGAGCGGAATCGGAAGAACATTTATATAACCAGGCACGGTGCCAGGGCTTTGGCCAGGCTGGTCGAAGGTCGCCGTTACGAAGCAAAGAATTCGGCATTTTTGGAGGATCGTTAAGATGACAGTAGGCATTGGTGGTGCAGGTTGCAAAATCGCTGCGAAATTGGATGATGACGCGATCCTGGTCAATGTATCGGAGACGGAGTTAAGCAAAGTCCCTGGTGGGGGTCGTCGGATTCTTGCCGGTTTGCATGCGGGCAAGGGGCAATTCAAGGGTTCCCGGAAGGATCGTGACATTGGCTTGGACGCATATTTATCAGTGAAGCGGGAGCTGCTGAGTTTGATCAAGGGGAATATGGTGTTCAGTTCGACCGGGGGTGGTACCGGAAACGGGATTACCAGCGGGATTCTTCAGGATTTGACAAAGGAAGAAAACATCGCCACGGAGGACAAGACTTTTTTCGGGCTGCTTTTGCCATATGCGCGGCTGGAGTCCAGTGAATTCGTCAGTAACACCTCGGATTTTCTAGCGGGGCCTTTGGCAGAGGCGATTGACAGCGGCAATACCGGGAACATTGTCTTATTCAGCAACCGCTTGAAATTTGAGAAGAAGATTTCCGAGGAGCGTTACAACAAGATGCTGGTGGAGTCCTTAAAGGTATTTTTATCGATACCGGACAAGAATGATCAGTTTAAACTGTTGGATGGTCATATTGATCATGAGGATTTCTTGTTGTATATGTCGAAGCCGTACTTCAATCATTTCTCCTATTTTCATTACAAGCCGGAGGCTCCCTTTGAGAAACAGTTAAATCAGAACTCCAACAAGCTTTTGCTGGAGACAGAGAATCCGATTGAAGCGATGTTTTTGCTCGAGGTTCCGGAGAAGGGGGATCCGACCATCTTCTATGATATTGTGGAATACTTCACTGAACGGAACGTATCTCCGGTTTACAGTGTCGTTGAGAATCCAGAATTAAAGGAGCCTTTCATAACCGTTTCGCTGCTGTATTCGCGCAAGCCGGCGGAACTGGTGAATGACTTCAACAAAATTGCAGAGAAGCATGCCCAGGCGAAAGTGCAGAAATCTCTGGAGCAGTATGTTTCGCTGGAGAAGCTGAATGTGAATCTCGCTGATGAAGCCAAACAGGCGGTCAAACAGCGTGGAGATGAAGAGGAGATTCTGGCCATTCTCAAACGGCTCGGAAAACTTTAAGAATGGCAGCGGTGGAGTGATGTTCCTGCGAACGGCGAGGCAGTGTTGCATGGGCTTCCTATGCTGAAGACCATGGCTGCTGACCATTTGCTACAGAGTGAAAATGTTTATCATCCGCAGAAAGGAACTCGGATTCTGCTTTGTGCGTATGGTGAATGGATATGGATCATTGAGAGAAAATGGATAATAAGGACAATGACAATCAGAACGGCTCTTTTGCCGTCCCGGATGCGGGGAAAAGAAAGTACCTTTCCGGGTCTTTAAAGAAGGAATCTGAGGACAGCGATGTGAAGAAAAGCCCGGTGCGGCGTTATTTGCACACGCGGACTTTGCAAAAGGATAAAAGTGTTGTTCTGGAAACGCAGCTGATTGATGTTAATAGGGTTCGTGACAAAGGAAGCGCTGCTCCAGTGACCGAAGAAGAAGTCCTGATCAAAGTCAAGGGGACGGGGTCTTCTGGCAATGAACAGCAAAAGCCCGGTCAGCTGGGAGGAATCAACAATCCCGTAGCTGAGGAAGCTGATTCTGGCTCTGCACTCAGTCAAAAAGCGGTGCAGACTCTGGAAAACATTCCCCGGCCGGAAATTCACCCGGAATTGACCGAACAGGCAATCACTGAAATCCGGGAAGCAGGCAAAACCGGGAGTTACACCCTGTTGGAACCCGTTGCCAAGGGTGCGGAGAGTATTCTTTACAAAGCAAAGGCAGGCTCCTGGACTTTCTGCGTCAAAGCCATTCGCAACCGCTGGGATGGTGTTCTTGGAAACAGCAAAACCAGGAACAATCAGGAAAAGCTGCAGGATGTCTCCTACAGCACTAAAATCCGCCATTTGCGCAATGAATACGATGTAGCCAGGGCTTTATTTAATGTCCAGGAGGAGATGCCGGTGGTCAAGGTGCTCTACCTGCGCAAAGTCACCCGTTTCGGGCTGGAGCTGGGCTACGATCTGCTGATGGAATACATACAGGGTCACGATTTGTCTGATCGCAACATATTGAAAAAGCTGAGCGTCGAGGATAAAATCCGGCTGATGTACCAGGCCATCCAGGCGGTGAATTATCTGCATAAGCGCAAGCTGATTCATCTGGATATCAAACCTTCCAATTTCATGCTCACCCGTACCGGAAAAGTCCGCCTGATTGACTTTGGAATTTCGGTGTTTTGTGGGTTCAAAGGACGTTCTATCACTGGAACAACCGGATATCTTTCACCAGAACAAGTGGCAAAAGAGACGCTCACTGAAGCTACGGATATCTTCGCCCTGGGTGTGACCTTTGCCATCTTCTTTGGAGGCAAGCCTCTGTTGCAGAATCAGGAAGAACTCCTGCAGCGATCCGTGCGTCGTGATGCGCGTTTCCATCTGGAAAGCGGAGATGTCTCCGCTATTGCCGATTTGCCGGAGCTCTCCGACAAACCCCAAATCGCCGAAATCATCCGCAATTGTTCCATCCTCAAACGTGAAAACCGTATCCAAAACTGTCAAAACCTGCTGATGCAACTGCATCAGGCTGCAAAAACCTACGGACTGATTCTGGAATAACGCGGTTACACAATTTTTTTAGCAACGAAAAGACACGAAAAGACACGAATATGAACTTACGGGTTTTGGAAAATGGATCGGTGACCACGCCGGCCGGTTTCACTGCAAGCGGGATCAAAGCCGGCTTGAAAAAGAGCGGGCAGCCGGATATGGCACTGCTGTTTTGCTCGCAACCAGCGGTGGTTGCGGCGGCTTTTACCAGCAATGTATTTGCAGCGGCTCCGGTGCAATGGGACCGGCAGATTCTGGCTTCGGGCAAAACCGTGCGTGCGGTCATCATCAACAGTGGCAATGCCAATGCCTGCACCGGAAAACAAGGGCTGGAGGACGCCCGCAGGATGGCCGCAAAAACGGCGGAGTTGTTGAAAGTCCAGCCGGAAGAGGTGCTTGTTTCCTCGACTGGGCGCATTGGAGTACCGATGCCCATGCCGGTTATCCAAAACGGGATCCAGATGGCCGTTCGGGCTTTGTCCAGCGAGGGTGGCAAAGATGCCGCCAAAGCGATTATGACTACCGATACCCGGGCAAAACATCTTGCCGTCAGCTGTGAAATTGGCGGGAAAACCATTCATCTTGGTGGCATGACCAAGGGTTCCGGTATGATTGCTCCGCAAATGCTTCCCTGCCCGCCACAGGCGACCATGCTGGCCTATCTGACCACCGATGCGGTTATCGAGCAGGCTGCGTTGCACGCATGCCTTGCCGATTGCCTGGATCAATCCTTCAACCGCATCATTGTTGATGGCGACACCAGCACCAATGATACCTTTATCGCTTTGGCCAGCAATCTGGCAGGCAATCCGGTCATCATAAAAGGGACTGAGGACTGCCGGAAATTCTGCCTTGCCTTCCGTCAGGTTGCCGGGGCTCTGGCGCGTGAGATGGTTCTCGACGGTGAGGGGGTCACGCATTTTGTAGAATTGCAGGTGCACGGTACCGAATCCGATGCGGATGCGCGCCGGGTGGCTGAAGCCATTGCCCGGTCGCCGCTTTGCAAGACGGCCTGGTTTGGCGGCGATCCCAACTGGGGCCGGATCCTTGCGGCAGCAGGTTACAGCGGCGTCCAATTCAATCCCGACGAGGTCGATCTCGATTATGAAGATATTCCCATCGTCCGGGGCGGCCGGGATGCCGGTACGCCGGAGTCCGAACAGGTACAGACTCTCAAAGGCCGCGAGATTCATATCAATCTCAAGCTGGGGCCGGGGCAGGGCGCTTTCACCATCTGGACCTGTGACCTGAGCTACGAATACGTTAAAATCAATGCCGACTACCATACATAACAACTTTTTTAACAACGAAAAGCACGAAAGAAACGAAATGGCCAACTCAAAAAAAGTTCGGTTTATTTCGTGTCTTTCGTTGTTTAGAAACCTTTTTGGAAGGGTTTGCATCGAGGATGGCAATGGAATTACATATGGAAGGGGGGCCGGTTCTGGCAGTCTGCCCAAATACTGCGTGGCAGAAAACGCTCACCTTTGAAAACCTGCAACCGGGAGCCGTCAACCGCGCGGAAAGCGTTCGGGAGTGCGGTGGCGGTAAGGGGATCAATGTCGCAAGGGTATTGCGTAATCTGGGCTTTCCGGTTACGGTTGCCGGATTTGCCGGCGGAGATACCGGCAAGCTTCTTAAAGAGGAACTTTTGCAGAGCGGGGCAGGGGATCTGACCCTTTCCTGCCGGAATGCAACGCGATGCTGTTACACGATTATTGACAAGGCAAGCGGACTCGCCTCTGAATTGATCGAACCGTCGCCGGAAATTGCACAGAACGAAGTTCAAGAACTGCTCAAAGTGCTGGAAGCCCATATGCCGGAATTTTCCGCCGTATGCCTCTCCGGCACCCTGCCACCCGGAGTCACCGCAGAATTCTATGCACAAATCGCTACCATGGCCAGGCAGGCTCGCATTCCGGTACTGCTCGATGCATTCCGGGATGTAAAAGCGACTCTTGCAGTCGGTGTTCACATGCTGAAGATCAATGCGGGCGAACTGCGTGAACTCAGCGGGGAAACTGACCTGAGCAATGCTGCACAAAAGATTTTGTCGGCCTGGCCGGTGACTTGGCTGGCGGTGACCGATGGCGCGGAGGCAGCCTGGCTTTTCAACGCAACGCAAGCCTGGCGGTTTGTGATTCCTGCCTTGCCGCAAATCGTCAGCCCCATTGGCGCCGGTGATTGCGCGTCGGCAATCCTGGTGCGGCGTATGGCCGAAAGACCCGATCCGGAAAAGATGCCGGCCTGTTTTGCAGAGGCTCTCGCCTGCGCTTCCGCTTCCTGTCTGACGCCATATCCTTCTGCCTTTGACCCTGCAGATGCCGAGAAAATCCGCCCCCGCATCTGTATAAACCTTTGTTTTTAACAACGAAAAAACGCTAAAAAACACGAAAATTTCGTGCTTTTTCGAGCCTGCTTATGAACTGGCAACATACACTGATGCATGTCCTGGGGCATCCGACCCTGCCGCTGGACTTGACAGCCGCTCCACAGGATGCCCAGCTGCAAAACTGCCGCAATTTCTGCCTGCTGCTG
>JAQVUB010000174.1 GCA_028699735.1 Lentisphaeria bacterium
CACACTTTCCCCCCGCATTTTACCATCATGCTGACTTGATACTGCGGGCAGAGAAACTATATTATGTAAACTTGCTGATCAGGGCGATTAGCTCAGTTGGTTAGAGCGTCACGTTTACACCGTGAATGTCGGGGGTTCGAGTCCCTCATCGCCCACCATTTTTACTTGCAAAGCCGTCCATATCATCGGACGGCTTTTTTTTCGGGTCGGTTCGTGCTTTTTGTTGTTAAAAAGAATTCCTCGGTTACCAAGTTTAACTGATCCATTACGGTGAACCGGCAATGTTGCCGGACTCAAAATTCAGTATCCGCCCGTATAGCCAGGAGTGGTCTCCCGGATGCCCCATGGATAAAAGTACACCGAATTGCCAAAATAGTAATTTTCCAGCTGTTTTGGGATCGAGGAGACGTGTCCGTCAACCCAGAAACAATTCGCTCTTCCCCCATGGCGGACATAATCGATATAATACGTGGATGAAGTGGCTACCAGAATGACTTCGCTCTTACCACCATTGCCTGGAGCAAAATCCAAGGTGCGGGAATCCAGAGAAACGATCAGCCAGCTGGGACGCTTGACCGCTGCCAGAGTGCCGGCACCGCCAAAGCTTGGATTGTCAAACTTCTCATTGCCGGCACCATAGCGGAAAATGCCGTAATCCGTACGCGTTGACTCATAGAGGGTGGAGGCCGCATAGGTGCCGTAATAAGGCACTTTCGGCCCGAAGGCCGGGCAGGCAAAGATCCCGTTCTTCTGAAAATAGTTACTGTTGGCCAAGGTCATTTCCCCTGCCGCTTCCGCAATCAGTTTAGCCCAGGTCAGAGAACCAATAACCCCCTCCGCTGAAGTCGCCCCTTTAGGCATCGCACGCGGCGGCAGATTTCCGCCGTTGTCTTCAATATATATTTGGTAACCCAGACTGATCTGGCGCAAGTTGCCCATGCACTTGATGTTCATCGCCTTCTGACGAGCCTTCTGCAACGCCGGCAAAAGCATCGAAGCGAGAATCGCGATAATCGCGATTACAACTAGCAACTCAATCAAAGTAAAGCAAAAATCCTTTTTTTCATGATCAGCTCCTTTGCTCTATAACCATACCACAGGAATTTTCTCGACATAATTCAATCGTACGCATCACTTCCAGCGTCTGGGAAAAGGGCACAAAAGCTTCCGCACCTAGCCCAAAATACTCATAACAAAGCTGGTAGTACCGGTCGTGATCCTCCGGCTCCGGCAGGACAAGCTCCTCCAGCCAGTCAGGGACATCCCCGGGATACTGACGATCTGGGGCGGCAAACCCGGAAGAAAGCTGCTGCCCGGAGATAGAATCCGGACGGTAATGGCGCAGCTTCCAGCTACCGTCCTTGCTGCTCCAGGCCGTCCCATTACGGCCATAAAGGATCAGGCTGGGCTGACTGCAGGCCGCAGCCATATTAATGCTGAGTTTGAACAGTCCGCCCTGCTTTCCTCGCAACAGCACCTGCACGACATCATCAGCATCGCCCAGACTGAGAACCGTTTGTAACTCACATTTAACGGATGCGCAGGAATCTCCTGTCAAATAAAAGTACTGATCGAGAAAATGGCTGCCGTAATTCATCAGCATCCCACCACCATTTCTTGTCAAGGCCTGCCAGTCATTGCGCCGGCTGAAGGAATCCGCATTGCGCTCAATCATGAAAATTCCGCCCAATACCCCGGATGCCATAATCTTTCTTGCGCAACAGGTGTCTGTACTCAGGCGGTGAGGCTGATAAACCATCAGACGACGACCTTTTTTTCCCGCTGCAACCTGCATAAGCTGCGCTTCCTGCAGATTCAAAGCGGCGGGTTTATCACAGAAAACATCAATTCCCCGCTCGAAGAACCAAAGAGCCTGTGGGGCATGAAAAGGAGTCGGTGAGGCGATGACTGCTAAATCTATATCCGATACATCCAATTCCTCCAAGGCAGCATGATAACGCTGTATGCCATATTTCCCGGCAGCCTCATTGCAGCGACCCCGATCCGGATCAACAACCGCAACAAGCTCAAAACCGGGGTGCCGAATCAGGTTTGGCAGATGATACTGCCAGCCGATCCGCCCCAGCCCGACAAGAACACAACGTAATGTCCGCTTATTTATGATCATCTTTGTATCCGATGAAGCAACCTGCCACATAGTACACCCTGAATAACAGAAAAAACAGAATTTTGGAGAAAAAAAATCCCCCGAAGTAAACCCCTTTTTTTTGTTATTTACCTATATTATAGACTCTTTTTGGCGGTCTTTCAATAACAGGAGTATAGTATTAATAATAGAAATATCAGGTTTATGGAAAAAGTTTGACCAATGACCGACGAGCATCATTTTTTTTTGCAAAAAATATCCGGTTGGCTTCAGACCGACCTGGGCGAAGTTGTCTTTTCGCAGCCCGTACCCGCGTATGATGACCCCATCCATGACCCGCAAAAACTCGTTTTCATTGAATCCGGCACCCCTTTGATCGCCGTGGGTCGAGGGGGACAAGTAGAAAGCCTGTCGCTGCCTTCCGGCACTGTCCTCTTCGGAGCCTGCGGCGCCACCACCGGCCTGCTCTCTCCGGGTAACTCCCCGGCACAAACCCTCGCTATTTGCTTTTTCGCCGACTACATCCGCTTGGTGGAATACCAGTTTGCAGCCGGCAGCGGCCTCCGGAACATCCGTTTTATGCATACCCCCTATTCCTTGCAATTCGGCGGCAAAACCCTGCTGGAATTACTGGATTATTCCCGACGCAACCCGGTCATGACCAGCACCGTGCCATACCTGATTAAAGCATTGCTCAGCCTGCTGGGCACACTGCTGAAAGATTCCGGTGCCGGAAAGCAACGCAGCAAATCCACCTTCACCTGGCGACAGGTCGAAACCTATGTCAAAAATCATCTGAATGGCGACCTGTCCAGAGAAAAACTGGCCGAAAGCAGCAAGCTGAACCCCAATTACCTCAGCATGCTCTGCCGCGAAAAAACCGGCTGTACCCTCAACGAATATGTCCGCAAGCAACGCCTGATGCAAGCAGCCATACTGCTCGATCTGGACTTGACCCTTGACGAAATCACAAGCTCGTGCGGTTTCCAGTATACCAGCTATTTCATCCGGCTCTTTAAGGCGGAATATGGTTCTTCCCCCGGAAAATACCGCTGCCAACATAGCACGGGTAAAATTCCACCACCCCATGCTTGATGTTACGACGACAAAAACAGCCTCCCCCCAAGTCACAGCATCCATGACACAGCAAAACATAACAACAGACAAACCGGGAAAACTTTTTCGCAAGGCTCGCTTCTGGGCCGTCGTCTTTGCTGCCATGAGCCTGTTTCTGGGATTGTTGCTGGCACTGCTGATTTATCTTCCGGGCGCGGTAGAACATCAGGTTGGCAGGATTCTAAACCGGCTTTCAGCGGATGGCGCGTTTATCCTGCGGGTCAAATACATCGGCCTCTACCGAACAGAATTTTCTCTGCATGCGGCAGATCAGGCTCAAACTGGAGCGGAAGCTCTGCGGATCAGCTCCTGCAGTTTGCGATATCGCCCCTTACGGCTGCTCCGAGGGGAACTCGATCAGATCGAACTGGATGGTTTCCGCCTGGCACTCGATCTAACCCCGGGCAATTCCCCTCTGCCCCTGCTGAAATTGTTTCCCCGCCCAGCGAAGAGTATCGATGCACCTGCACAGGCCTTGCGTATTTCCGAGTGGGCTGAAAATATTCCGCTTCACTTTTCACATCTGAGCCTGAAAGGGGATATCCTGCTGCTAACGCAGCAGGAAGTCATTCCAGTCCCCACCCAGATTTTTCTCAGCCCTGGCCAAGTGTCCGGACGTCCGGAGTGGGTCTGGTCGTTGTCGCTGACCCATTCCCGCAACACGCTGCAAGCTTCCGGCATCTGCGATCTGGCCGGCGCCACAGTCACCGCCCAAAGCAGATTTTCCGGCACTGTCAATGCCTTGCCGTACAGCCTGCGACAACTCCTGCCGCCAGAACTCGATGCGGATTTGACCGGCCAAGCCTCCTTCTCGTTTGACTTGGACAAACGAAAATTCACTGCACTCCAGACCAAAATTGAATCCTCTATTCGTTATCAGCATGAAAAGATACAGGTGAATTGTCAGCCGCGCCTGACCTTGCTTGCGGAAAAGGAGCATATCTCTGCCGAAATGCAGGGATTGCAGGCAAAACTGGCCGGAACAAATGTCAGCGTCAAACAGCTCAATGCGCAATTTTCCCAAAACGACCTGAATACGGTCAACGGCCAAATCCAGGTGGAAATTCAGCAACAGGTCTTTTTTAGTACAGATGTTCGTGTCCACCACGAAAACGGCAAAATCCTGTTTGAGGCCAGCAATCAGCCAAGCGCCGATCTGCCTGAACTCAAGCTGGATCTGGCCGGCAGCAGCCTGCTTTTCAAAGCGCCGGAATGTCAGATTTCAGCAGAACTTAGTCCGGCCTGGCAATATCAAGTCATGGCCGGCATTGGCAGCGGAAAATTTTCCGCTGCCGGATTGGAAGGCTCCCTGGGAGGTCTGAAGTTTGCAGTGCAGGGAGACAGTGCCGCAGCAAACCTGCAGGCTACTTTCAGCAATCTGCATGTGTCCAGCACGGTAGATTGCAGCATTCCGGAACTGCATTGCCAGGCCACTTTCCAGAACGGACAACTGCAAGGGAACTGCCGCATTCCAGAAGGCAACGCGGAACTCCCGCAACAGGGACTCCATGCTAACTTTGCCGCAGAAATCCCGCTGCAATGGCCACTCTCAGGCCAGGGCTCCCCTGTCGGCTTTTTCCGGGTAGACCCATTGCTCGGCAAGGGAGAAAAGCTGGGCAGCCTCGAGGGAAATTTCCAGATTGCAGAGCAGCAGATTTCTTTTCAGGCCGCCAGCGATCTGCGAGGCCTGCAGGCCAATTTCAACGCAGATGTTTTTCCCTTTGCTGCCCCGCAAGAACCCTTTCTCACATGCCACTTCGAATTGCCCGAACAGACCCTGCCCCCAGATCTGCTCCCCAAACAGTTTGTCCCACAACTGAAAGGATTCCAATGCGAAGGAAAATTGGCTGCCGGCGGACATTTCATCCTCCGGAAAAATGCTGAACCGCACGGAGAAGCCTTCCTCAAAATCAGCGATGGGCAACTCCGAAATCCGGAAAAGGACTTTTCCCTGGATGGGCTCCGCCTCGAATTTGAAATGCCGGATTTGCCGAAGCTCGCCAGCGATGGCAATCAGCTGCTGGCCTTCCGAAATCTCGAATTCGGCAAATTCGCCATCCGTTCCGGGGGCCTGCGTTTTCGCATGGAGAGTCCGACATCCTGGCATCTGGAAAATGTGACGATGAACTGGTGTGATGGTAAATTGAAGCTCGATTCCACCCGCATCAATCCGGAAAACAAACGTACCAGCCTGATTTTTTACTGCGACCGGCTCCGGCTCTCCGCACTGCTGCAACAGCTCGGCGCCGGGCTGGATCAGGGCGAAGGGCGCATCAGCGGTGCCATCCCTGTCGTTTTCAGCGACGCAGGCCTGCGTTTCCGTGATGCTTTCCTGTTCTCCACCCCCGGCGAAACCGGCTCGATCAAACTGCTGCCCAGCAAGAGCATCAGCGCAACCGCAGCCGCCTCGGAACAATTGTCTTTTGCCCTCGATGCCCTCGCGGATTTTGATTATTCCTGGGTCAAGCTCTCCCTGAACAGTGAAAAAGACCTGTTGAAAATCAAGCTGCAGACGGACGGAAGGCCTGCAGGCAAGCTATATTATATACCGAAGGACGGAACTCTGGTACGCTCCGAAGTCGCCAACGATTTTACTGGTCTCGTACTGGATGCAAACCTGAACATACCCCTAAACAATACCTTGCAGCTGTATCAGAGTTTCAAACAGCTTTTCTCCCCGCAGTAGTACCTTTTTTTAACCACGAAAAGCACGAAGACACGAAAAAAGGAAAATGGACATGTTTCAAAGTACTCGTATTGGCCTGATACTGGCCCTGCTGACGGCATTTTCTGTCAGTGGCTGCCTGCGCACCTCGCATGAAGTCAAGACC
>JAQVUB010000175.1 GCA_028699735.1 Lentisphaeria bacterium
GTCCTTGTTCCGTCCTTGTTCCGTCCGTGTTCCGTCCGTGTTCCGTCCGTGTTCCGTCCGTGTTCCGTCCTTGTTCCGTCCTTGTTCCGTCCGTGTTCCGTCCGTGTTCCGTCCGTGTTCCGTCCATGTGTTGTTAAAAAGGTCAAGGTACAAAAGCGGCAAAGGTGCGGCCGTAGTCAATTTCGCCGATGATTTTGCTGCGGTATTCTTTCTGCAGGCGTTCGACTCCCTCCAGCAGATATCGCGATGAGATGCCGTGCCGGATTGAAGTGCTTGCTTCGATGAAGGCGGCGAGGTGATCGCAGCAGCGGATGATCTCCCCATCAACCGGCAGGCTTTCAGCCTTGTCCCAGGCACCGCCCATTTCTGCAAAGGGAATGCCGGCAATGATCTTGTCTCCGGACATTGCCCGGTTGGCAAACTCATTCTCCGTGTAGTAGCTCAGTTCTTTATGCCAGGATAAGGGCAGCAACGGCAGCAACTTGGCCTCCATCTGTTTCTTTTCGTAGTCTTTGATGATTTCATCGAGGCCTTCCACCGCCCCTTTCACCGGCGAGGTGATATCCCGGGTAAGCACTTCCGGAAGATCATGAAAAAGAGCTGCCAGAAAACCGTTCTTCTTGCGGTAAGCAGAGGTTTCTGCTTCGCAAAGCGACAGATATGTCAGGATGGCCACCACCAGCATATGCCCCAGCACCGACGTTGCAGGAATGCGGGGGGATTGCGACCAGCGTTTCTGAAAACGCAACTGCCCGCAGAGATCAACAAAGCCAGCGGTTTTGCGCCCGAGACTGAGCTTCTGCACCCCGATCAGATCGAAGTGATCCTCGATCTGATCTTCAATCTCCTGGCGGATCTGCTCGATGCCGCGGATGAACGGACACATCTTGTAGAGAATATTGAATTCCCATTGAGTAGCCAGATAGTGTGCCGCTTTCAAGATGCGTTTTTCGCGGCAGGCATATTCTGCGCTGAAAAAATGCTGATGCATGCGCTGCCGGAATTCCCCTTTGACGCTGCTGGTTTCCTCCTCAAGTCGGGTAAAGACCCATTCATTTAGTTCACGACCCTTTTCCTGCATCATCTTATGGAAGACTGGCGGTTTGATATCGGTGAGGATGATGCGGTGCAGCATCTCAAAGATACCCCCTTCAAGCAGTTTCAGCCAGTCCACTGAACCCGGCGTGACATCCTCCTCGACCTTGGCCAGAACATAGGCGATGATCATTTTATGAGCCTGCTTGTCCAGCTCCGTAAAATCCATCGGGTTGACCTGGTCATTCCAGCGCCGGATGCTGGCTGCGTCATAGATCAACTCGATCAGTTTCTGATTCAAAGAGGCCATTAATTACCCTAGTCCTTTCCCCGGGATTCAACCGGATGGAAAATAATCAAACCGCTTCACACGGTTTTTCTGCTGAAAGATAATATATTAACCCTGGCCGTAATTACAAAACTTGACGCTGCCCGCCTCCCTGTGCCGCAGAATTTGTGGGTAATCGGTCAGTGAAGCTGAGTGCAGCGGTATTTTTTTTACAACGAAAGACACTAACGACCCGAAAAAATTTCATGGGATGAACAACGAATTCCCCCAGTAAAAACCGTTTCCCATGAAATTTTTTCGGGTCGGTTCGTGCTTTTTGTTGTAAAAAAGACTTCCTCTGTTACCAAGTTTAACTGATGCATTACATTTGTGGAGAAAAGACCGATGCGCTGTTTTTTTTACATGATATTTTCCGCCAGCCTGCTGCTGTTGCTTTCCTGCGGGGATGGCAGCGGAAGTCCCACAGCAAAGGCAGCCAGTGAATGGCAGCAAGCTCTGCTGCAAGAGAACAATCCAGCCGAAGCGCACTTTCAGCTCGCTAACCTGTATCGCAATGATGCCGAAAAAATGCCGCTGGTCATCTGGCATCTGCAGGCTTTCCTAAATCATTGCGCTCCGGAAGACCAGCGCATCCCCGAGGCACGCCTGCTGCTGGAACACCTTGAAAAAAAATATTATGCGCTGCTGCAGACGCGCTTGGAACGTTCCAGCATGACGGACAAGGATATGAAAATTCGCCTGCTGGAGGAAAACAGCCAGCAGCTCCGGCAATGGATCACCCGCCTGAACCGGGAAAATTTCGCTTTGCGGGATCTGCTGCTGGAAAAAGAAAGAGGCGGGGCTTTGCGACCGGCCCCGGCTCCGGTAAAAACGCCTTCTGCTTCAGCGGAAATAAAATCTCGTGTGCATCAGGTGAGTTCCGGGGATACCCTCAGCAAAATCGCCCAGCTTTATTATGGCGCCGGCGGGCCGGCTCAGGTTAGAACCATCCTTCTGGCCAACCCCACCCTGGAAAAAAATCCCAATCAGCTGAAAATCGGCGATAAAATTATTATCCCCCCCGCACCGGATTGATCCACAAAATTTCGTGTCTTTTCGTTGTTAAAAAGGCAAGATTTTATTTCATCCGCACCTGCAGTACGGCGATTTCCGCAGGGGTAACACCATCGATGCGGGAAGCCAGGCCAAGGGTCTTCGGACGATATTTTTCCAGCTTGATCCTCGCTTCCGTGCTGATCCCCGCAATACGATAATTAAAATCCTCAGGGATGCTCCAGTTCTCCAGTTTGCGCAGTGATTTGACCTGCAATTCCTGGTGAGCGATATATCCCGCATAGCGTGCTTCAATGGTCAGCTGTTCGAGAACACGTTCCGGGAAAACCGGCAACTCCGCGTGTTCGCGGTAATTGAAATCCGGGTGGGAGAGCAGATCCCAGGCGCTGTGCCCACTGCCGAAACGAATCTGTTCGAGGCGGGTTTTCGCTTCGCTGATTTCCCGTTCGAGTAGTTCGACCTGTTCGAGTTGTTTGGCGTTGACGAGGCCGAATTGTGCGCCGATGGGGGTCAGTCTGCGGTCAGCGTTATCCTGTCGGAGGGTCAGTCGGTATTCCGCACGGCTGGTGAACAGGCGGTATGGTTCAAGGATTTCCTTGGTTACCAGGTCGTCGATCATCACGCCGATATAGGCTTGTTCCCGCCCGATACGCAAAGTTGCTCCCAGGTTTCCGGCCAGCCGTGCGGCATTGATGCCGGCTACCAGCCCCTGTGCCGCCGCTTCCTCATAGCCGCTGGTGCCATTGATCTGGCCAGCCAGGAAAAGATTTGGCCAGGCCCGCAGCGCCAGGCTGATATCCAGCTGATGCGGCAGTACAAAATCATACTCGATGGCATACGCATAACGGGTGATATGCGCATTTTCCAGACCCGGCAGAGAACGCACCATCTCCCACTGAATTTCCACCGGAAGACTGGTTGAAAATCCGTTCAGATAATACTCATCGGTCGAATTGCCTTCGGGCTCCAAATAAATATGATGGCGTTCGCGTTCGGAGAAACGCACAATCTTGTCTTCAAAGGACGGACAATAGCGCGTCCCGGTGCCGGAAATCCGCCCGGAATACATCGCCGAACGGGAAAGATTCTGACGGACAATTTCAGCGGTAGCGGCGCTTGAATAAGTCATGAAACAGGGGCGCTGTTCGAGTTGCAGCTGCGAAAATACCGGCAGGGGAGGAATGTCCGTGCGGAACGAAAAGCGGAAGTTGCCGGCATCGGGCCCCTGCTCGGCCAGGGAGGCGGTATCGATGCTTCGCCCCAGAACCCGCACCGGCGTGCCGGTTTTCAGGCGCCCCATTTCCAGTTGCAACGTGTTGCGCAGGCATTCGGACAGTGCAATGGCTGCCGCATCACAGGCTCGCCCGCCCGGCATCGAGGACTGTCCGAAATGCAGCTTGCCGCCGAGAAACGTCCCGGTGGCCAGGATGAGAGTTTGCCCATACCAGCAATCCCCAAATGCGGTTTTAACTCCGCAGACCTGGCCGTTATCGAGCAGGATTTCCACGACTTCGGCCTGATGAACAAACAGATTCTCCTGCTTTTCAAGCACCAGTTTCATGCGCCGCTGATAGAGTGCCCGGTCACATTGAGCACGCGGAGACTGCGCGGCAGCCCCTTTCGAGGCATTAAGCATGCGAAACTGGATTGTCGTGGCGTCGGTATTGACTGCCATCTCGCCGCCAAGAGCATCGATTTCCCGTACCAGCTGCCCTTTTGCAATGCCGCCGATGGCAGGATTGCAGGACATCTGTGCGATATGATCATTATTGATCGTCAGCAGCAGCGTTTTTGCGCCAAGGCGAGCGGCAGCCAGGGCTGCTTCACAGCCTGCATGGCCACCACCAACTACAATGACCGAAAAATGGAATGGGGACTTGCTCATAAAACTTTTCGAAAATACAAATACCAATGGACTGGCGAAAGCGAAATTTAATAAATTTAGTGGATAGAAGGCCCTTTTGCAAGATTTTCCTGCAGATTTCAGCGCCGCGGAACAATTTCTTTTTCAACAACGAAAAGCACAAAACGACCCGAAAAAATTTCATGGGATGAACGACGCATTCCCGCAGTCAAAGCAGCTTCCCATGAAATTTTTTCGGGTCGTTTCGTGCTTTTCGTTGTTCAAAAAGAATCCCTCTGTTACCCGGGTTCACTTACGCTTTACGTAAATTATTCGCAAAACGATTCTGGTATGACAAGTTTTGGCAGAGTAGTCAGGTTAGAGTCAGGGGTAGAACTGTCCTTGCACCCAAGTTTCCTGCAACAAAAAAAACTTGTTCCAAAGGAGAAAGTCAGAAGCGTATGTTAAATGACCCGCAGAATATCATTTTTCGCGAGATGGCGCTGGACTTGTGCTATCGACTGCAACTCTTTAATGAGAGCTTCTGTCAGACCAGCAGCCTCGTCCTGAGCGCGGTCGCTACCGAAGACTTCGACACGAAAATCGCTGCCACCGCCAGCCTGAAGACCTGTGCAGAGTGCCTGCGCCTGATTTTTACCGACTTCAACCTGCTCTTTGATTCGAGGCACATCGTCTTTCCCCCGGAATTCCACGCCTGGATCTGGTTCATGACCGATGCCGACGACCTGGCTCATGACTATCTGCAACGCCTGCAGAATATCGCACAGGCAATGGAAAATCACTTGTTTTCAGCACTTTATAGCAGGGAGGCAGCAGAATGAACCGCATGCGCTTTGGAGCTTTACTGGTCAATCGGCAGGAACAGGCCGGACTCTACCTGAGCCACAGAGTGATTCTGACTGTGCCGGAACCCGGCTGCATCCGCGCCATCACACCGGAGGAATTCGGCGAATGCCAGGTTTTCGCTCACAACCAAACCGCAATCCCCTTCTTCAATATGCTGATCGCAGCCGCTAATTCCCCGCTGCAATTCCAGAATTCCCTCGAGATGATCCATTTCTTTCTGCAAAGACCGGAAAATTCCAGCTGCAGCGACTTATCCGAATATGTCCGGCAAAAATTTGGAGCGACCCGGGAGGACTTCGTCATCCGGCAAATCAGCCCGGCAAATGATAGCAACCACAACTCAAAATGAAGGAATCTGATGGAAAACTTTGACTGCAAGCAGGAATTCAACAGTAAATAGAGGGCGTCCAAAAAGATAACCACGGAAGGCACGAAAAAGTTTGGGGTGGACTGGCGTCCACAACCTATTTTTTAACCACGAAAGGCACGAAAAGTCACGAATTTTTTTAAGGTTGTTGCGTTGAGGTAAGAGATCGCTGTGCAAAATTTCATGCTTGTACCTTGAACCCTATGTGGTAATTTCCCTCCATATTCCCTCCGACGATCAACAACAAGGAGGGAAATGGATCCGTGTGTCGATGGCGTTTTAATGCCTCCGATGGCGACGGGAAAGCGGAAAAGGAGGTATAGCCGGCTCCTCTTCTTCCGTCCGGCCCTATGTGGTACTTTCCCTCCTTGTCGTTTCCGTCGGAGGAAATATGGAGCGCCGGCGTCTCGCCGGCTCCCCCTGGTCCGTGCAAGCTTGTGTGGTCATTTCCCTCCTCGTCGTCTTAGGAGGCAGAAGGCATCGCGGTTCGCTTTCATCACAACAAACAAGAAACACACAAAAAATCATAAATGAGAAAGATTCTCAAGGATAGAAACTTGCGTGTCAGGTTTCAGAAAATCTTTCTGCAAAAACAAGA
>JAQVUB010000176.1 GCA_028699735.1 Lentisphaeria bacterium
ACCCGGTTTTCCGGGATCCAGAATCCATGGAAATCAAGGATCGGCAGGGAAAAGCGGATTTGCAGCATTCCGCTTTTCTGCACCAGCAAAATGGGTGTTTGCAGGTAATCACCGGATACATCCAGAGTCTGGTATTCTTCAGAATTAAAGGAAAAAGAGATTTTCATGTGTTAAATTCTTGTTGTGGTGGATGGAGTTGGGTGAATGACAGTGGCAATACGTCAGTAAAGCTGCTAACGGTAGAATTCTTTTTGAACAATGAAAAGCACGAAACGACCCGAAAAAATTTCATGGGAAGCTGCTTTGACTGCGAGAATGCGTTGTTCATCCCATGCATTTTTTTCGGATCGTTTGTGTCTTTCGTTGTAAAAAAATACTATTGTTACCCTGTTTCACTGGCGCAATACTGACAGTGCCTTGGGCAGAAAAGGAGCGGAAGATGGCTGGAAGAATTCAAAAGGAATTGGAAATTGTACTTTTGGGGATTGAAATTCCGTCATTGAACGGGAAGAATCACTCAACCCATATCCTGCAGTCTGCTCTGATTTGGCCACGTTGCGGGATCGCCCAGAAAAACAGTGAAAAACAGTTGGCATTGACAGGCGGAAAGCTTGATCTGAGAAACGCCGGCTGGTGCAGACAAATCCTCTTCAAGGAAGTCGTTGAAAGCCTTTTTGGACTGGAATTGAAACTGACGGCCTCATTGAGCCAGTCCGAACTGGCGGATTTTGGACGCTTCATCGCTGGACAAGCCCTGGATATCGGCGCCGACGAAATCGAAGACCGAATTCCGGGTGGACAACTGGCCAGTCTGCCGCTCGTATACTTTAGCAGAAACTTGCTGAAAAACAAGACGCCGGAAGTGATTGCCAGCGGTACTCTTGACCTGAGTGCAGAACAGTTTATGGAAGGAGAAACGCTGGAGCTGGAACTGCCCCTCATTTCTCAACGTGAACTGATGCGACAACAACGCATCGGCGGAAAAAGAGGCCCCATCAAGTATACCCGGGAAAAACGGCTCGGCAAAGGCGAACCCGACGGCAGCGCCCGAATCGCATTCCGGGTGCTGGAAAAAAAATAACCGCTTCTTTAACAACGAAAAGACACGAAAGGACACAAAAAATTTTTGTGGCTTTTCGTGTCTTTCGTGGTTAAAAAGGGGTTCTTCCGCTTGCCAGATATTTATTTGTATTTTTTTTTATTATTTTGTATTGACATATATTAATACGCTGATTATATTGTTTTCAAGTTCACTTATGAAAGGTTTTTTTCCATGGCATTAAAGAGCAGTCCGACAAAGAAGCAGCAAGTAATTGACGCGATCCTGGAGAATATTCTTTCCGGGGCGATCTCTCCGGGGGAGCGTTTGGCGAAGGTTCGTGAAATGTCTCAGCATTTCAAGGTCAGTTTGTGCGTGATCCAGAATGCCTTGAGGGAGCTGGTGACCGATGGTTTTATCGAGTGTCGCGGCGCCAGCGGATTTTTTGTTTTGCCCAACCGCTCTGAGTCTTGTGCAAAGAATGGCGCTGCTGCTGGCTGCGCGGTGCGTTCTGCTTTGCCGGAGAAGATGTTTTTGAGTTGCCTTCATCATTCGGATCTGGTATGGAACCGTACCTATGTTGAGTACGCGCAAGTCCGCAAGGAACAGATTGACCAAGTGCGGGCGTATTTTGCCAAATATCCGGATTTCCATTTTCATTTTGACCAGGCGGAAGTTGTCCGGGTTTATCTCGAACAGCATCCGGAGGCTTTGCCGGAGTTTCGCCAATATGTGAAGGAAGGCCGTCTTGAACTGCTGGGTGGGCTGGCGATTCCGGATTTGAACCTGTGTCAGGGGGAATCCCTGTTGCGCAATCTGCTGCAAGGCAGAGCGTGGTACAACCGTCATTTTGGGATAGAGCCGGAGATTGGCGGGATGATGGATGCTTTCGGGATGTGTTCCCAGTTGCCGCAGATTTTGCAGTTGGCCGGATATCGCTACCTGGTTCCCGGGCGCATGCCGAATCTCAATCCGGCCATTGATGGCAACCGTCCATTTTTGTGGCAGGGTCTGGATGGCAGCCGGGTCGTGGTGGCCAACAGTGCCGCCTGCGTCACGCATCAGGGCTATGTCACCAACGTACCGGTGATTTATCCGCCTTCGGTACGTCTAGGGCAGACCGTGGCCAGCCTGAAACAACTCGAAGGCGATGCCCTCGTTTTCTATTTTACTGAACTCGGGGTGCTGGAAGAGGATCTGTTCTGGATCATCGAAGTGGCCAACCGCCAGGGGGGACGGCCGGTGACTTTCGGAAGAGTCGCTGATTTCATGGCACGCATCGATTCCAGTACTTTGCCACTGTTCAGCGGCGAAATGAATCCCGTTTTCAGTGGC
This sequence comes from Lentisphaeria bacterium, assembly GCA_028699735.1. GTDB lineage: Bacteria > Verrucomicrobiota > Lentisphaeria > Oligosphaerales > Oligosphaeraceae > JAQVUB01. The sequence goes on from JAQVUB010000176.1 coordinate 2,375, forward strand.
TGTTATACCACCCGCATCGCTGTCAAGCAAGGAGTACGTAAAGCCGAACACCTGTTGTTTCAGGCGGAGGCACTGGCGGCGCTCAGTGAATGCAAAGTTGATTTTGATCCACTCTGGCACGAACTGATTTTGACCCAGTTTCATGATGCCATTTGCGGTTGCCATACCGACAAAGCCAATCAGGAAATCGAGGAGAAAATTACTTTTGTGCAAGGGGAATGCCAGTCAGTTATTGAGAGAAGTCTTGATCAGCTTTCTGCCGGGCCGTTAACGGTGTTCAATCCTCATCCGCAGGGCGGTCTATATCTGGTCGAGGCGGAGCTGGATAAGGGTCAGGTGCCTGCCGGAGTCCCGGTGCAGCGCCTGGGCGACCAGTTGTATTTCGAAGCGGAACTGCCTGCCTTGGGCACAGCCGGGTTCCAGTTGCAGAAGGAAAAAAATGCCAGCTCGAGCAGTGAAGTGCTTCAGGGCACGAACAGTATTGCCACTCCATATTTCCAGGCAAATTTCAAAGATGGGCGTGCGGAGATCGTCGATGTCCAGTCCGCCCGAAATGTCTTCGGCAGCAATTTTGGCGAGATACTCTTCCGCTGGGACAATGGATCGATGTGGACGGAGAGTTTTATGAATGAGCCCTGCGGTTCGGAATGCCAGGATGAAGAGCTCGTCGAAATCAGTGAAGGGCCTCTTTTTTTCCAGGTGGTGACCGCCGGACGGGTACGTCCCGGGCGCAAGCCGAAATCCGGCAATCATGGAGACTACTGGACCGGCTTTGGCTCACTGGCCTTCCGGCGGGAATTTATTTTCCCCAAACATCAACCGTACTTCCGGCTGAATTTGCAGATTGACTGGCAGGGCAAGAACACAAAAGTCGGCATCCGCTTTCCAGTCCGCCTGGAGCCGGCGAATGCGGTCGGAACGTATGCGGTTCCTTTTGGCAGCATGATTCGCCGCCCCTACTTTGAAGTACCCTGCGAATATGCATCGACTGCGATGGCTTTGAACCGGCAGGATTATCAGCATGCTTCTGGAGACTGGCCGGCGCTGGACTGGATCAATTACAGTGACAATCTGGGCGGGCTGAGCATTGCCAACAGCGGCACCCCTGGCCATCAGCTGGTTGGCAAAAATATCCTGGTTGCTTTGCTGCGCAGCGGCAGTCGTTGCGCCGATGGCAGTATGTATCCACAGGAAGGATCCTTCGATCAGGGAAGACATACCTTCGCTTTCGCCTTTCAGGCACACTCCCCAGCCGAATTGGGTAAGGCAGTGCAACTGGGTGCATTGCTGAACCGACCGCCCCTGTGCCGGCAAGGCAAGGCCAAAACCGTCAGCAAAAAATCCGACAGCCTTTTTCAGTATGAGCAACCCAATATCGCTCTTTCGGCAATTCACACATGTCCTGACGGCGGAATTCTAGTCCGTCTATACGAAAGCATCGGGCGCAGTGAGCCGGCACTCAAAATTGACACCAAATATCAGGTCTTTGTGACTGATTGCAGGGGGCAGAACGCTGTTCTAGTGTCAGATCAAACCCTGTCTTTCACGCCCTTTGAAGTCAAAACCATCAAATTAACAAGCAAGTGAGCAAATGAAATCATCAATCAAAGAAGTCCAAAAGGAGGTCACGATGAAGAGACGGGCAAAAAAACGGAGTGCTTTTACCCTTATCGAGTTGCTGGTAGTTATCGCAATTATCGCTATTCTGGCCAGTATGTTGCTGCCGGCTTTAAGCAGGGCACGAGCTATGGCCCGGAAAATTGATTGTTCTTCCCGTTTACGTCAGATTGGTCTGTATCAGACGATGTACTCGAATGATTACGACAATTGGCTGGTTCCAAGCTGGTCCGGAATTTTGCCGAATGGAGATTCCGGTGAATACTACAGCATGCTCAGTTATACCGGGTATTATCAGCAGACAAGGACCTATTGCCGTGACAAAGCGCAAAGTAACGGGAAAAGTATTTTTCAATGCCCGAGTGATCTTAGAACCGGTTTTCCCCGGCCAAGCGAGCCGGGCTATGTTCGAACGGTCAGCTATGGCATTAACAACGTGATTACCCAACCTCAGGAAAACGCCGCCTACAAATGGTTCAAACAGGAAACGCTGCTGGGCAAAGTCAAAAAAGGAGGAGCGTCCTCGGTAATGCTTTTTGGAGAGTCGGGAGACATGGATCATGCGTCCTATAAAAAAGATGCTGATCTGTATTATCTCAATCCCTATGAATTGGGGGCTTTGGCTTTCCGTCACGAAAATGCCATCAACATGGGAATGCTTGATGGAAGTGTGCAGAGTGGAAATCGAAATAACACCCCTTGCGTCAGTTCATATAAAACCTGGCAGGATCCGCATAAACACATCATGTGGGGACGCTTCTGGTAAGTCGAGGGCGTCCAAGGTTTTTTAACCACAAAAAACACGAAAAGATACGAAAAGTTAGTAGAAGAGCTGATGTCGCAACTTGAGATTTCTTAATCGGAATTTGCTTTTTGTTGCCCTTAGCTTGAATGACGACAAAAATTCTGAATGTTATGATCAAGTCACCAATCCAACTCTAAAAAACGTTCGTATTTTTTCGGGTCTTTCGTTGTTAAATCTTTGGTTCCACTAATGATCGGACATCATTTACCCCCTGCAGTAACCTGAAAAGGAGATCGAAATGCGTTTTCTGCTGATATTTCTAAGCCTTGTATTGTTAAGTATTCATGCACTTTCCGCCGGAGAAATTGTGGCCGCATTGACCGAGCCGGATGGCAACAAGCGCAAAATTGAGTATGAGCATGACAGCCCTCTTTACGAATACTATGCAAAACAGGGTATTCGCAGCAGTTTTATTGATTACCATATCTTCTCCAGCGATTTTCCCCGTGCGAAGCTTCTCCAGGAACTGAAGAAATTTCATGTCGTTCTGTTACGCATGACGGATGAGACGGTAGCAGTGTTGAATGACAAACTTCAGCGGAAAGCGGTTGAAGTCGGGGAGGTTTTGCAGCAGTATGTTGAGTCCGGCGGCGGACTGGTTCTTGTTCCAGTCAATACCAGGTATTCCGGACATGATGATGAGAAATTCTGGAATCTTGTTTTTAAGCCGTTGGGGCTGGTCATAACCCGGGAAGGGGTGGCGGATTTGCAGCTGAAAACCAACCATGAATGGAAAACTGGTTTTTTCAATGATTTTTTCCCGACCGGGAATATCGTCAGGCATCCGGTTACAGAGAATATCAGCAACCTCTGGTTCCCCGTTTTCAGCTACACAAAATCCCCGGGCACAACTTATATTGACTATTCCGCAGACTGGCAGATTCTTGTTCGCGGAGAAAAAACGGCGGCCACTTATCAGAAGAACTCCCGGAATATTTTACAGCTGGAGCTGGCTGGCACGGTAAAGAGCGAACCCGCCATCGTTGCTGCGCGGACGCTCGGAAAAGGACGCGTTGTCTGTATCCCAATTCAAAATGTCCATACCGGCCAGAATTATGGAAAGCCGACTTGGAGTCATATTGTCGAAGACCGGGGAGCCGACGGTAAAAGCGGAGGAGGAATGAAACTGCTTTCCAATGCACTTAAGTGGTGCGCAGAACCGGTTGCAGATCATCCGGAATTCGGTTCCTATGTGGCAATCCCTTATGAAAAAATACAATTTCCGGAAAGCG
>JAQVUB010000177.1 GCA_028699735.1 Lentisphaeria bacterium
TTACGAATTCTGCATGAAGTGGGTTTACTCCCAGGCCGGGGCTTTGCCAGAACAAAAAGTAAAAATATTAATATAATACATGAAAATTCTGACGTGCAGGGGGGCAGGGGGGGGGTAATACGTCAGTAAAGCTGGTAACGGAGGAATTCTTTTTGAACAACGAAAAGCACAAACACCTCGAAAAAATTTCATGGGAATGGTTTTTGACTGAGGGAATGCGTTGTTCATCCCATGAATTTTTTTCGGGGTGTTAGTGTTTTTCGTTGTGAAAAGAAAGCGCTGCTGTCCAGCTTCGCTGACGTATTACGGCAGGGTGCGGGGTGCAGGGGGCTGTGTATGTGTGACAAAAAGCGGGTATATTATCAAGGTATTTATTTAATGGCACCAATAATGAGAGGTGTTTGATGATTGTTCAGAAAATGACATGGTGTTCGGTTTTATGGTGGGGGCTTCTGGCCGGTATGCTTTTGCCCTGGGTGGCAAGGTCCGGTTCTGTTCAGGAGTTGACGCTTGCCGAAGCCATCGAAATGGCTTTGGCCGGCAATCCCGAACTGGCCGCGCTGGGGTATGATGAGAATGCGGCGGCGGCGCGTTCCGAGACCGCTTTTGCTCGTCGTTTGCCCCGGCTGGATTTTGTTGCTTCTGGGATGTATCACATGCACGATCAGCGTTTGCTGCCGGCCAGTGAAAATGGGCAGCAGGGAGCTTTCAGCGACCAGCTTCTGGCTGGCGATGTGGTGATTTCCTTGCCGCTTTACACCGGGGGGCTTCTGAGCCGGGAGCAACGCGCCAGCGATTTGCTGCGCAGCGCTGCGGCCAATGAATTGTCGCGCAGCCGGGAAGAACTGATTTACAATGTATCGAGTGTCTTTTACCGAATTCTTGCCCAAAACCGGGTGATCGTCTCCCTCGAATTTTCTCAAGAGGCTTTGCGTGAGCACATGAAACAGGTTCTGGAGATGATCAAGGTGCAGAAGGCGGCTGCGGTCGACCGCTTGCGCATCGAAGTGCGCGTGGCGGATCTGGAACAGCGTCTGGTCAGCGAAAATAATATTTTAGCGGTGCAGACGCGGGTGCTGTCGAATCTGCTTGGCCGCCCGGAAGAAGCAGCGCTGCTGAAACCCGCCGGAACGCTTGCGGAATTGCCGGATCCCGGCCTGCAATCCGCCGGCAGTCTTGCCGACAGCCTGAATGCCCGGGCGGATTATCAGGCGGCGCTGGCAAGCCTGTCTGCACGCCGGGAAGCACTGGCGGCCGCGCGGGCGGGCCATTTGCCCACTGTGTCATTGCAGGGCAGTTATGGCCGGCGTTGGGCGGTGGATTCCCCGGATCGAAGTCAGGGTCATGACAGCAACCGGGAAACTGGCTGGGCCGGCATTCTGTTGCAGGTGCCGGTTTTTTCCGGCGGTCAGGTGCAGGCACGTGTCCGGGAGGAAAATGCTTTGCTGGAGGCCGCCCGGGAGCGCCTGCGCAAGCTCGAATTGCAGATTCGCCTGGAACTCGAAATCGCCTCCCTGAATATTCAGGCTGCCAGAGAGCGTCTGGAGGCTTTGACCAAGGCAGGGGAGCAGGCCGGGGAAAGCCTGCGCATTGAACGGGAAAAATATGAACTGGGCAAGGGATCCATTACCGATGTTTTGGATGCCCAGACTGCATTGCTGGATACACAGACCAATTATTGCCGGGCAATGGCGGATTATCATACCGCACTGGCTCAATTGAAACTGGCGAAAGGAAAATAATGAAAATAATCCGTATCGATCAATTTCTGCTGCTGACTGGCAGTCTCCTGATTCTGATGACCGGATGGGGCTGCCGTCGTGGAAAAACGGACGACCCTGCCGGGAAACAAGCGAAACCCGTGCCAGTTAAAGCCGTTTCAGTGCGTCAGGAAAAACTGGTTCGCTGGCTGCCGCTGACCGGTACGGTGGCCGCCGGTAATGCGGTTCGCATCAGCGCTACCATTGAAGGGCCGATCGCTTTCTGCCCATGGCGGGAGGGAGATAAGGTTAAAAAAGGGGATAAGTTACTGGAGATCGAGCGGCCAATCTACCGGCGTGAAGTCGAAGCAGCTGATGCGGCACTGTCGGTGACCAAAGCACGTCTGGCAGACCTGAAGGCCGGCGCCCGCAGCGAAGAAATCGCCCAGGCCGCCGAAATGGTTACCCAGCTGCAGGAAAATACCCGCTTTGCTGAAAATGATTTGGCGCGCATTGAACAGATGGTCAAGAGCGGTTCTTTGCCCGGCGAAGAACGGGACAAGGCGCGCGTCGCCTTTGTCAAAAGCCAGACGGATTTGAAATCCGCCCGGGAACGTCTGCAGATGCTGCAGCGCGGGCCGACGGAGACTACCATTGCCGTGCAGGAAGCTCTGGTCAAGGAAGCGGAGGCGCGTCTGGAAAAAGCGCGTGCAACCGAAGCGGAATGCCGGATTTATGCGCCGTTCAGCGGAGTCATCAGCGCTGTGCAAGTGCGCAACGGTGATCTGGCGACGGCCAAGGCGCCCTTGCTCGATCTGCTTGATCCGGAATCCCTTGTCGTTCGGTTCAGCATTCCTGAACGGCATGTTTTGCAGGTAAAACCCGGAACGCCCGCCCGCCTGAGCTTCGATGCCATCCCAGGAAATGCATACGACGCAAAAGTCATCCGGATTTATCCGGAGCTGGAGACGAGCAGCCGCACCCTGCTGGCGGAAACCGGAATTCCAGATGGGGTTCCGGCCAGCCCGGGCATGTTTGTGCGCCTGCAGGTGGCTGCCGGCGAGTTGCCGGAAGCGCTGATTGTTCCGGACAGCGCTCTTTTGAGTATGCCGGATGACTCGGTTATCGTTTATGTCATCGAGGGAAAAGTGGCTCGTCGCCGACAGGTAAGTATTGTTCTGGAGAGTTCCGGGGAGGTCGCTCTGAGTTCCGGGGTGTCTGCCGGCGAGCTGGTGATTGTTCGCGGTCATGAGTTGCTGAAGGATGGATCGCTGGTGCAGCAGCCCGTCAGCCGGGCTGGTGAGAAGGGGGAGCGAACGCGTGAAAATCACTGAATTGGCATTAAAACGTCCGGTGGCAGTGAGCGTACTGATGCTGGCCGCCCTGGTTATTGGCTGGTTTTCCCTGACCCAGATCGAGGTGGATTACCTGCCCGATATCAATTATCCAATGGTCAAAATCCACATCTGGTGGCGTGGTGCGACACCGGATGAGATCGAGACGCAGATTGCCGAGCCGATCGAGCGGGCCATGGCCACCGTCGAAAATCTCGATTATCTCGATTCTTCCTGCATCGAAGGAATGTATACCTTGATGGTGAATTTTCGCCATGGGATCGATGTAGATATTGCTTATCAGGATGTGCTGGCGGCGATGGGACGGGCGAACCGGCAGTTGCCGACCGATATGGAGGCACCGCTGATCATCAAGGCCGATCCGTCGCAGTTGCCGGTATTGGAAATGACCCTGTCTTCAGACCGCCGGCAGCTGGTCTGGCTGCGGGAGTGGGCGGATAAATGGCTTGTCGAACGCCTGAACACGGTGTCAGGTACTGCCGGCGCGGAAGTGGTCGGTGGAGTCGAGCGCGAGATCCGTGTGCATCTGGATCCTCGACGAATGGCAGCTTATGGGTTATCTCCGGAACGCATAGCCAATGCCATCCGGGGTGACAACCGGCAGACCTTTGCCGGCAGAATCACTGTTGAAAACCGGGAGCTGATCGCCCGTACAATGGGGGAATATGAGAATCTTGATGAGATACGGAAGGTCGTTGTCGGACGCGGACCGAATGGAGAGCAGGTTTATATCGAAGATCTTGCCACGGTTGAAGATGCACACACGGAACTGCGGGTGAATACCCGTTTCAACGGAAAGCCTTGCGTAAAAATTAATATTTTGAAGCAGGCGGATGCCAATACGGTGAAAGTCGCCGCGGCGGTAAAAGCCAAACTTGAAGAATTGAGTGCTGAAGCCCCTCCGGACATTGAGTTTGGCATTGTCGAAAATCAGGGTGATTATGTGATGGGTGCCATCAATGGCGTGCGGGATTCGGCGATCATGGCGGCCATTCTGGTTGTTCTGGTGATCTACCTGTTTCTTGGCAACTGGCGCCAGGTGGCGGTCATGCTGGTGGTGCTGCCGCTGATTTTGCTGGCCAACTTCTTTGTCATGAAAACCGCTGGCTTTTCGCTGAACTTGTTTTCCCTGGGGGGGCTGGTCGTCGCGCTGGGGGTGCTGTTAGACAATTCCACGGTCGTCCTGGAAAATATTACCCGCTTGATGGGGGATGAAAAGTCGGGGGAGGGAGTTGCTTCGGCCTTGCAGGGAGCCCGTCAGGTAGGCTCTGCAATTGTTGCCGGGACGATCAGTTTTCTGGCCTTGTTTCTGCCCTTTCTGTTCATCTCCGGCATGGCCTCTCTGCTTTTCCGGGAACTGGTTCTGACGGTCGCCAGTATTGTTGTCATCTCCCTGCTGGTTTCGGTGACCATCACACCATTTCTGGCGGCGCGCTGGCTGAAAGCGGACGCCGGCCTGGATCCCGCCGCCAGAGTCTTTGCGAAGGTCATCAACTGGCTGACCGGGGTTTATGGGCGGCTGCTGGGCTGGCTGCTGCGCTGGCGTTATCTGACTCTGATCCTCTTTGTCCTTCTGCTGTTGCTGGGGGTGCAAAGCGCCCGCAACCTCGGCAAGGAATTTTTTCCGGAGCTGGATGACGGGCGGGTGATGGTGAAAGTCAAGATGCCCAGCGGAACTTCAGTCGGAGAAACCGACCGCATTCTGGCGCTGATCGAAAAACAGGTCAAGGATTTTCCGGAGGTGAAAAGCGTTTATTCGATGGCTGGCGGGCGGGTCTGGGGATTGGCCACCTATGAAATCGCCAACGAGGGGGAAGTCGATATTTTGCTGAAGCCGAAAGCGCAGCGCGACATCAGTACCGCGGCCTTTGTCAGTAAAATCCGTCCTTTGGTAAGCAAGTTACAGGTTCCCGGCGGCAAACTTCCGGTGATGCAGATGAAGGTCAAGGGTATCCGGCAGATTGGTGTGCAGGCGGTTGAAGTCAAGGTGCAGGGTACGGAAGTCAGCGATATTTATGCTTTTTCACAGAGCTTGGCCGCAGCCATGAGCGAAACCGAAGAGCTGGTTAATGTCAATATCTCAATGGATATGACCAAACCGGAATACCGTATTCATGTCGACCGGGCCAGAGCCTCTGCGCTCAATATTCCGGTGGAAAAAGTCGCTTCGACGCTACGGACTCTGGTGACCGGTTTGGTGGCGACTGAATATCGTGAAGGCAGCGAATATTATGATATTCGGGTGATGGTTCCGGAGGTGAAACTGAGCAGCCGTGAGGATCTGGCCTCGCTCGTTCTGGAGGTGCAAAACGGACGTCCGATCTATGTTCGCGATGTGGCGGATATCCGGCGTTCGGTAGGGCCTGTTGAAATCACGCGGGAGAATCAGGTCAAGCAAATCATTGTGCGTGCGGATCCGGCTGCTGCTGTCAAGGTCAGCCATGCAATTGCCAGGGCACAGGAACTGGCCGCCGCGCAACCGCGCCCGACGGGGCTTTCCTTTGCCATGGGTGGACAGGCGCAGATGATGGCTGAGAATCAGCAGACCCTGGGGCTGATCCTGGGCTTCGCTGCATTCCTGGCATTCGCAGTGCTGGCCATTCAGTTTGAAAATTTCAGGCTGCCTCTGGTGATTTTTCTGAGTCTGCCCTTTTGCCTGATCGGGATGGCTTTCGGGCTGTCGCTGGGTGGGCAGGCCTTCGGGGTGACTGTCGCCATCGGCGTCTTCATCGTGATTTCTGCTGGCGTCAATGACGGCGTCCTGCTGCTGGATTTTGCCGAGGAATTGCGCCGGGAAAACGGACTGTCATCCATGCAGGCGGTTTTGCATGCTGCGCAGACACGATTGCGTCCGCGGGTGATGACGACGCTGAGCACGATTGCCGGATTTATTCCGCTGGCACTGAACCTTGGCGAAGGCGGCGATCTGCTGCAGCCAATGGCTGTTGCCGCAATCGGAGGCCTGGTTCT
>JAQVUB010000178.1:0-3708 GCA_028699735.1 Lentisphaeria bacterium
CCGACCCGTCCGACCCGTCCGACCCGTCCGACCCGTCCGACCCGTCCGACCCGTCCGACCCGTCCGACCCGTCCGACCCGTCCGACCCGTCCGACCCGTCCGACCCGTCCGACCCGTCCGACCCGTCTGACTTGTCCGTGTTGTGTGGAGATCAGTCATGCAGATCCGCGATTTATGCTTACAGATGGAAAAGCTGGAGGCTTCTGACCTTTTTCTGAGCGTTGGACGCTGTCCGGCCATGCGAAAGGCCGGCTTGATCAGCCCGATCCCCAACGAGGAAATCCTGCAGCAGCAAACCGTTCAGAAGTTTTTTCAGGATTGTCTGCCCTCGGGCAGCTGGGAGCGTCTCGAGCGTGAGCGGGATGTGGATATTGGGGTTTCACTGGGGAATGCCGGTCGTTTCCGCTTGAATCTTTCGTATCAGCGCGGACAGGTCGGACTGGCCATTCGCCGGGTGCCTTCAGGCCGTCTGGATTTTGCCGAATTGGGTATCCCAGACGTGGTTGCCCGCCAGGCTGAACAGCCCCGTGGCCTGCTTCTGATTAGTGGTGCGACCGGCAGCGGCAAGACAACGACTCTGGCGGCTATCGTCAACCACATCAACCAGACCATGGCTCGGCATATCGTCACCATTGAAGACCCCATCGAGTTCATGCATGAAGACAACAAGGCTCTGATTTCACAACGCGAAATCGGCGGCGACACACGCGATTTTGCGACCGCTCTTAAATATGTAGTGCGGCAGAATCCCGATGTCATCATCATTGGGGAAATGCGGGATCAGGAGACGATCTCCACCGCCATATCCGCTGCACTGACCGGCCATTTTGTGGCGGCGACCATTCATACCGTCGATGTCCAGCAGACCCTCGAACGAATCCTGAATTATTTTCCCGATGGCCAGCGGGAACAGGTGGCTATGGATTTTGCACTGGCTCTGCAGGGAATCATATCCCAGCGTCTGCTGCCGGCAAAATCGGGGCAGGGGCGGGTACCCGCATTCGAGATCTTTGTCGCCACCCCGCTGGGACGCCGCCTGATCGCCAACCGGGATCTGGAAAGCATCCCGGATCTGATCAAAAACGGCTCTCACGATGGCATGCAAACCTTCAACCGATCCCTCATCGAACTTTACAGCAGAGGCCTCGTCGATCTGGAAATCGCTGCAGGGGCAGCCAGCAACCGCGACGAATTCCTGTTGCTCAGCCAGGGCATGGAAACCGGCATCGATACCTTTCGCGGATATTCCGGCGACGCCAATCAGGGACTCAGTATCAAAAAATTACTCCGAAATGCTATCCATTACGGAGCCTCCGACCTGCTGCTGACCGTCGATTCTCCACCGGTCATCCGGCTTGACGGCAGCCTGCGCCCCTTCGATATGCCTCTGCTCTCCGGAGCAGATACGCAGAAATTGCTGTTCAGTATTCTTTCCCCCAACCAGCGGGCAAATTTCGAGGAGAAGCGGGAGATTGACTTTGCCTTGAGTGTCAAGGGGGTTGAAAATATCGAGGATGAGACGGAATACCGCTTCCGGGTGAATGGTTTTTATCAGAAAGGCAGGGTGGCTGCCGCTTTCCGGGTGATTCCGATGAATATTCCCAATCCCGGAGCTCTGCGCCTGCCGCCGGCCATCCTCAATTTGGCAACCTTGCAGCAGGGACTGGTGCTGGTAACCGGACCGACCGGGCATGGCAAATCGACGACGCTGGCGGCTCTGATCAGCGAAATCAACCGCACTCGCCCCTGTCACATCATCACGATTGAAGACCCGATTGAATTTGTCCACCCGCATAAACTGGCACTGATCGAACAGCGCGAAGTCAATGCCGATACCCTGAGCTTCCAGAATGCCCTCAAATATGTCCTCCGGCAGGCGCCGGATGTCATCCTGATTGGCGAAATGCGCGATCCGGAGACGATTGCCGCGGCTCTGACCGCCGCTGAAACCGGTCACCTGGTTTTTGCCACGCTGCATACCAATGACGTCACCCAGAGTGTCGACCGCATCATTGATGTATTCTCTTCCGATCAGCAGGGTCAGGTGCGTTCGCAGCTGGCCGCTTCGCTGAGCGCAATCATATCGCAGCGCCTGTTGCCTTTGAAAAGTGAAAAGGGAGGGCGGGTGGCCGCCTTTGAAATTCTGCTGGGCAACGTGGCCGTGCGCGCAATGATCCGTGACAAGAAGACGCACCAGCTCAAAGCAGTGATGGAAACTGCTGCCCGGGAAGGTATGATCACCATGGAACGGGCTCTGAAAAACTTGTTTGAGGAAGGGTTGATCAGCCGGGAAACGTATCAGCTGGTGGCAAGAAATCCAGATGTCAATTGATCTTCAACAAATCATCGCCCGTTTCCTGCAGGAGCACGGTCTGGGTGATCACCCGGTGCAGGTCGGCTTCAGCGGCGGAGCGGACAGTTGTGCCCTGCTGCTTGCATTGCAGCAACTCGGACAAGCCCTCACCGCCGTGCATTTCCAGCATGGACTGCGAGGCGATACCGCTCTCCAGGAAAAAGCCTGGTGCCGGAAATTCTGCGAACAACGCAAAATCTCCTTTATTGCCCGGGATTTGCAGGTTCCGCAGCGGAAACAGCATGGGGAAACCATCGAGGAGGCCGCACGGCGTTTACGCCTCGAGGCCTGGAAGGAGCTCAGCGAAAACGGGCGAATCCCTGTCTTCCTGGCACACCATGCCGATGACTGCCTCGAAGACCTCTTCCTGCGACTGGCTCGTGGCGCCAACAGCAGCGGCCTGACTGGATTGCGAAAAATCCGCCGTATCGGAGACGTCCTGCTCTGCCGCCCATTCTTGAATATCCGCAAAAGGGAATTGGAAGATTTTTTACGGGCACAGGGTATTGTGGACTGGTGCCTGGACGACAGTAATCGCGATAACCGTTTTCGCCGCAATGCGGTGCGCAACCGGATCCTGCCGGAATTGCGCCGCATCTTTCGCAGCGACGCCGGCCTGCTGCAGGCACGTGAGACCCTGCTTCAGGATGCCAAATTCCTCGAAGAACTGGCGGAGAAACAGCTGCCGCAGCTGTGCAGCCGGGCGGCCTGGCAGGCTGTTTCCCCTGCTTTGCTGCCCAGAGTGTTGCGCTTGTGGCTCTTGCAGGAATACTCCGAAGATACGCCGCCCAGCGCCAGTCTCTGCTGCCGCTTGCAAAAGGCATTGCAGAAAGTCAGCAGCTCAGGGGAGATTATTCCAGCCGGTGGCGGACGATTCCTGTTCCTGGACAAGGATGGCTTGCGCCGTTTTGACCCGCAGCGACATGCTCTGCCTGTCCGGCATTGGGACTGGCAGCGAAATCCCTGTCTGCTGCTGCCGGAAATCAACGCCTTCTTCATGGCCTGCCCTGACAACTGGATCTCGCCGGAAATCCCAGGCAAAGTGCTGGCTGAAGAACGTTTCAACTATGCGGAATTACCGGCAACTTTGCAGATTCGTTTTTGGCAGCCCGGCGATTGCATGATCCCATTTGGCGGTAAATTTCATAAAAAACTGCAGGATCTATTTACGGATGAGCATATTTCCCGGGATCAGCGTTCCCGGATTCCGCTGCTGCTGGCCGGTTCCAGCATTATTTGGCTTCCAACGGTTCGCCGGGCTGAATTCGCCCGCACCATCAATGATCATATGAAGATTACCCTGCTGTACGGTTTTTTTTCTCCGGATTCCAATAATATTCATGCATGAATCGTTA
>JAQVUB010000178.1:3808-6019 GCA_028699735.1 Lentisphaeria bacterium
CTGCAAAGGAGATTTAGCTGAATGGCTATCATATCACGTATTGGACGAAAAAGCTGGCGGGTGCGTTTGTTGTTTGCAGGCATGTATTTATTTCTGATTGCCGGTGGTGCAACGATGGTTTATCCGCTGCTGCTGATGCTCTCCGGAAGTACCAAAAGTTCAATGGATACGAAGTACTTCGAAGTATTTCCCCGTTTCCTTCACGATGAGGCCTGGATGTGGGCCAAGCATACGGAAGGCTTGTTTAATGAAACCATGTTCAATCTCAATATGGTCTATGATGCAGACGAGGTTGCTTTTGAAAATATGGCCAGCAAAACACAGCTGGAAAAAAAACGGGAAGTGTCCTGCCCAAAATGCCATCACTGGTTTTTTTACGAGTTCAAGCAAACCGAGGTCACCGTGAATGACCCCCGTGAGTTGCATCAGCATCAGGCAAAATGCCCCCTGAAATCCTGCAAGCATCTTTTCGCGGTTTCGCATGGCGCCTGCAAAGGCGAACTGGATTACCAGATGTTGCATGAACCCAATGAAAAACTGGTGCAACTCTGGAACGAATTTGTTCCCGCCTGGGAAAAAATGCTGAAAGTCCGAGAGAATGAAGGCAGCCGGGACAGCAGTAATGAAAATAAACGCTGGCTCTCAACTGCGGCCTTTTCCCCAGGGTATATCCGAGCCGAAAACTCAAAAACCATTACCAGCGGACAACGGGAACTGAAAAAATTCATGCGATCCCATAGTGAGGAAATCGATCTGGATCCGGTTGACCTAAAACAGAAAAAGGATTATTCAGATATCGATACGGTCAACCGGGTACTTGGCTCCGATTTCGCCAGTTGGAATGCGGTCAATGTCCAGTTGCAGGGGACACTCAACCGCAGAGCACTTCCCCTGACCAGCCGCTATGGCGCCTGCCTCAGTGAGTTCTACAGTCGACAACCCCTTGGAATGCGCTACTACTATTCGCTGCAGGGATTCTTTAAGAAAAATTATTTGAAGCCGATTTACAATCAGTCGCTGGATGAATATAACCAGATCAACCAGACCAGTTGGGCAAACTGGAGCGAAGTGAGTCTCAGCAAACGTTTCCCCGACAATGGCAGTCCAAGGGAAAAGGAAGACTGGGAGGACTTCGTCCGTAAAAATCTGTCCTTGGAATGGATTCGCCTTGATGAAAGCCTGGCAGAACTGTATCGCCAAATGCTTAGCCATAAACACAGAAATATCGCCACGCTGAACCGCCGCTACGGCGCAACGCAATACAAAAATTTTGCGGATATCCCTTTCCCGTCTACAGCTCCAGCCAGTGGTATGGCACGCAGTGACTGGGAAGTTTTTTTACGCGGTTTTCAGGAACCCGGCACCGATCAACTCTTTATTGTCCCGGTGGCGAATATCGAACTGTGCGGGGTTGATTTTGCCTTTCAGGACTGGATTGTCGCACGCTATGGCTCGGTGGAAAAAGCGGCTGCTGCATTGGATACCAACTGGCGGAGCGTCAGCGACATCCGTTTGCCGCAGCTGGATGTGCACCGAAGCTGGTTCCGAAAAAACATTTCTGCCTTGCGTTGGGAGTTTGTCACCCGGAATTACAAAGCGGTTGCCGACTACATGCTGTTTCATGGTCGCGGGATCATCAATACCGTTGTTTACTGTTCCCTGGCCATTCTCACGGCTTTGCTGGTCAATCCATTGGCTGCCTATGCGATGAGCCGGTATAAGATGCCCTCTTCCTATAAAATTCTTCTGTTTTTGATGAGCACAATGGCCTTTCCAGCCATGGTCACCGCGATTCCCAGCTTTATTATGCTGCGTTCGTTTGGCATGCTCAACACCTTTGCCGCACTGATTCTGCCTGGTATGGCCAATGGCTATTCGATTTTCCTGCTGAAAGGGTTTTTCGATGCCCAGCCGCAGGAGCTTTATGAAAGTGCTCAGCTCGATGGTGCCTCGGAATGGGTGCTGTTCTGGAATATTACCATGAGTCTGTCCAAGCCGATTCTGGCGGTGATTGCCCTTGGTGCCTTCACTGCCGCTTATTCTAATTTCATGTTTGCTTTTGTCACCTGCCAGGATCAGAAAATGTGGACGATGATGGTATGGCTCTATCAGCTGCAGCAGAAAAGTGGCCAGGCGGTCATGTATGCATCCCTGGTCATCGCAGCAATCCCTACCTTCTTTATCTTCCTCTTCTGCCAGAATATCATTATG